>JANONA010000348.1:0-7869 GCA_031420575.1 Nitrospirota bacterium
CCCCGCAAATTGTATTGACAATAAAACAGGCGCTGTGATATAAAAGAGGTCATTTGAGGCTTTGTTCCGGCCAATGTTGCCGGTAAGGACTTGATGGATGGCGAAAATAGCCCCCTTCCGGGGAACCGCATATGTATATAATCAAAGCAAAGCCGGCGCGATCGACACGGTCGTCTGTCCGCCTTATGATATTATCTCCCCGGCTGAACAGCAGGAACTCTACCGGAAAAGCCCCTATAACGTGATCCGGCTCGAATTCGGCCTGACGAGCCCCGCTGATACCGAGGCGGACAACCGTTATACCCGCTCAGCAGCTGTTCTGGAAGACTGGCTGCGGTCAACGGTCCTGCGGCAGGGTAAGGAACCGGCCTTCTCTATCTATGAGATGGAGTACAAGGCCGGGGGGAGCGCCAAAAAGCTGCGGGGCATCATCTGCTTAGTCAGGATCGAGGATTACGACTCGGGTGTCGTCAAACCGCACGAAACGACACTGTCGGGTCCCAAGACGGACCGGCTGAACCTGCTCCGGGCGTGCAGGGCGAGTTTCAGCCAGATATTCTCGCTCTTCTCGGATTCCCAGGGCAGGGTAGCGCGTCTCCTCGCGAAGGTCACGCGTAAGCCCGATAGGGAAGTGAAGCACAATGACGGGGTGATTCACCGCGTCTGGTCTTTGAGCGACACGGACGATATCGAGGCGATTGTCCGCGAGCTGGCGGACAAGCCCATTTTCATTGCCGACGGCCATCACCGCTACGACACGGCATTGAACTATAGAAATGAGCGGCGCGCGTCAGCAGGCTCGTTCACGGGTGAGGAAGGCTACAACTACGTGGCCATGTTCCTGGCGCGGCTGGAAGACCCGGGGCTCACGATCCTCCCGGCGCACCGCGCTCTCTTTAACCTCACGGACTTCAACGCGCGGAAGTTCGAGGACGACCTGAACCGGTACTTCAATATCGAGCGCATCGATTTCGATAAAAAGTCCGAGCCCAAGGACCTGCTGACGGTTCTGGACACCATGGCGCACCGCGCTGATCATGCCCACGTCTTCGGCATGCGGGTCAGGGACGAGCACAGCTACTATCTGCTGACCCTGCGGAATGAGGCGGACATGGATGCCCTGCTCCCGGGCAAGTCGCCTGCGTACCGGCGGTTAGACGTCTCGATCCTGCACCACCTGATCATCGACAGGCTGCTCGGGATCAAGATGGAGACCCACAAACTGGGCCTGAACATCGAGTACATCAAGGACGCGGGCGAGGCGGACAAACGGGTGCATGACAACGCCGCCGAGGTCGTCTTCTTCATGAACCCCACGAAAGTGCGGGAGGTGAAGGAAGTGGCGGACACGGGCGAGCGCATGCCCCAGAAGGCCACGTATTTCTACCCCAAGCTCCTGACGGGGCTGGTGATGCACAAGATCGAGTAACATAACATTCAAGATTCAAAATTCAAGAAAGGACAAGAATTCGTTGTCGCCCTTTTTGTTGGATTTATTGAATCTTGAATATTGAATATTGATTCTCCAAGGAGGCTACCATGGCGGTAAGAGTTGCAATCAACGGATTCGGCAGGATCGGCAGGAACGTGTTCCGCGCTTCGCAGGGCAACAAGGACATCGAGATCGTCGCGATAAACGACCTCACGGACGCAAAGACCCTGGCGCACCTTTTGAAATGGGATTCCATCTTCGGCGAGTTCCCCTTTGACGTAAAGGCCGGCGACGGCAAGATCATCGTGAACGGCAGGGAGATCGCTGTTGCGGCAAAGAAAGATCCCGCTGAACTTCCCTGGAAGGAACACAGGGTTGACCTCGTCATCGAGTCCACCGGCCTCTTCTTAGACAAAGCGAATGCGGGCAAGCACATCACCGCGGGCGCCAAAAAGGTCCTCATCTCGGCCCCGGCAAAGGATCCTGATGCGACCTTCGTGATCGGCGTGAACGAGCACACCTACGACCCGGCCAAGCACCACATTATTTCGAACGCGTCCTGCACCACCAACTGCCTGGCGCCCGTGGCCAAGGTGCTCCACGAGAACTTCGGCATTGTGCACGGCCTCATGAACACGATCCACTCCTATACGAACGACCAGAAGCTCCTCGACTTGCCGCACAAGGACCTCAGAAGAGCCCGCGCCGCAGGCCTGTCCATCATCCCGACCTCCACCGGCGCTGCCAAGGCCGTGTCCCTCGTGCTGCCGGAGCTGAAGGGCAAGCTCGACGGCATGTCGCTCCGCGTTCCCACGCCGAACGTTTCGGTCGTGGACTTCGTGGCCGAGGTCTCGAAAAAAACCACTGCTGCTGACGTGAACGCGGCGCTGAAGGAAGCTGCGAACGGCAAGCTCAAGGGCATTCTCCAGTTCGAGGAGGCGCCGCTCGTCTCGATCGACTTCAAGGGCAACCCTCATTCCTCCATCGTGGACGCGGCGCTCACGAACGTCGTGGAAGGAACCATGGTGAAGGTGATCTCCTGGTACGACAACGAGTGGGGCTACTCGAACCGGCTCGTCGACTTGGCGATTCTGGTGGCGAAAAAGGGGCTGTAAGACCAACAGATGAAGGTGAGAAGGTGGGAAGGTGGGAAGATGGGCAAGGTTCTTTCCTACCTTCTTACCGTCTCACCTTCCTAACTTCGTGTTTACATACCGTGAGGTAAGGCGTGGACAAAAAAACGATCGAAAAAGTAGACCTCAAGGGCAAGCGCGTATTCATCCGTGCGGATTTTAACGTTCCCCTGGATGAGAACGGCAACATCACCGACGATACACGCATCCGCTCGACGCTGCCGACCATCAACTACGCCCTCGATGCCGGCGCCAAGGTGATCCTCGCATCGCATTTCGGCCGCCCCAAGGGAAAGCCAAACCCGAAGTACAGCCTGGCGCCGGTCGCACTCCGGCTGAACCGTCTCCTTAATAAAGAGGTGAAATTCGCCAAGGATTGTGTTGGCCCGGACGTGGAGCATGCTGTCCAGGGCATGCGGCCCGGCGATGTGCTGTTACTCGAGAACCTCAGGTTCCATGCGGAAGAGGAAAAGAACGATGAGGGCTTCTCCAAAGCCCTTGCGGCGTTCACCGATGTCTACGTGAACGACGCCTTTGGTACGGCCCATCGTGCCCATGCCTCCACGTACGGCATCACCAGGTTCGTGAAACAGTCCGTGGCCGGGTTCCTGATGAAGAAGGAGATCGCCTATCTTCAGAAGACCGTGGCCAATCCTAAGCGGCCCTTTGTCGCGATCCTTGGCGGGGCCAAGGTCTCGGGCAAGATCGGCGCGATCGAGAACCTCCGGAATAAGGTGGACAAGATCATCGTCGGCGGCGCCATGGCCTTCACCTTCATCAAGGCACAAGGCCAGGAAGTGGGAAATTCGCTCTTTGAACCTGACATGCTCGAAATGGCCGAGCGCCTCAGAAAAAGCGCTCACGATAAGGGCATCAAGTTCTACCTGCCCGTTGATTTTGTAGTAGCCGAGAACGCGAATGACGGCGCGGAAACCAAGATCGTCACCTCCCAGGAGATCCCGAAGGGCTGGGTCGGCCTCGACATCGGGCCTGCAACGGTGAGACTCTTTACCGAAGCGCTCCAGGACGCCAAGACCATCATCTGGAACGGACCCATGGGCATGTTCGAGAAGGACGCCTATTCCCGCGGCACCTTTGCAATCGCGCGCGCGGTCGCGGATGCCTATGCGACCACTATCGTCGGCGGCGGCGACACGGGCGTCGCCGTGCATAAGGCGGGCGTGTCCGACAGCATCACCTTTATCTCCACGGGCGGCGGCGCTTCGCTTGAATTGCTGGAAGGCAAGGAACTGCCGGGGCTCGCGGCGCTGACGGACGACAAAGAATAGGAATGAATCGGAGAAGCGGAGAGTGGGGGAACCGGAGATTGAATAAAACTTCCCCGATTCACCGTTTCTCCGTATCACCGTTTCGCGTGTGAATCCTGTAAGACTACCACTGGCCTGAAAAAGAGGAGTAACATGACTAAACAGAGAAAGCCTATCATAGCAGGCAACTGGAAGATGAACAAAACCGCGGTCGAGGCTCGCGACCTGGCCGCCAGGCTCGGGGCGCTCGTATCGGGGGTGCAGGACCGCGATATCGTGCTCGCCCCCCCCTTTACGGCGCTTTCAACCGTGGCCGAGGCGATCAAGGGCACGAACATGATGCTTTCGGCCCAGAACCTGTTCTGGGAGGACAAGGGCGCCTTTACGGGCGAGATTTCCGCGGAAATGCTCTTGGATTTAGGCTGTAAATATGTTATCATAGGCCACAGTGAACGCCGTCAGTACTTCGGCGAGACCGACGAGACGGTGAACAAGAAGGTCCGGCAGGCCCTGAACAAGGGTCTGCTACCCATCGTCTGCGTGGGAGAGCTCCTGAGCGAGCGCGAGGCGGGCAAGGCGAACGAGGTGATCGAGCGCCAGGTAACGGGCGCGCTCAAGGGCGTGACCGCGGCGGAGATGCAAAAGATCGTCGTCGCATACGAACCGGTCTGGGCCATCGGCACGGGCAAGACCGCCACGCCGGACCAGGCGAACGAGATTCATGCCTTCATCCGCCAAAAGGTGAAGTCGCTGTACAGCGCCGAGGTCGCCGACTCGCTCCGCGTCCAGTACGGCGGCAGCGTGACGCCGGAGAACGTATCAACGCTCATGGCCATGCCGGACATCGACGGCGCGCTCGTGGGCGGCGCGAGCCTGAAACCTGAATCGTTCGCAACGCTGGTGAAGTTTATATAAACCGTTGAGCCTCTTGCAAAAGTCCCCTTTTGTGTCATTCCGAACAAAGTGAGGAATCTTTCACTGTAATAAAAACAAGGATTTCTCCCGTTGGTCGAAATGACAAAACTTCGTTTCTTAGAGTTTTGCAAGAGACTCCGTTTAATCCGCTTAAACTGTTTTAACCGTTCAAACTGTTACCGAGGAGGTTGCAAATGCTACACGGTTTTTTGATCTCGCTTCACATTCTCGTCGCCGCTGTTTTGATATTGATGGTCCTCGTGCAGAAAGGCAAGGGCGCTGACATCGGCGCGGCCTTCGGCGGCGCTTCGCAGACCATATTCGGCCCGCGGGGCGCACAGAGCTTCCTGTCCAAACTCACGGCAGGCGCGGCGGTCGTGTTCATGCTCACGTCGCTCAGCCTTGCGCTCACCACGGCTAAAAAGAGCTCGGTCATGGAAGGGGTAAAGCAGGAGCAAACAGCCCCGGCAGTTCCACTCGCTCCGCCAGTACCCGCTGCGCCGACGCCGGTAAAATAGCGGCACATGAAGTTCTGACTGATGCGCATATCACGGGGTAGGCCTTGCCTACCCTTTTGTTTTTTACCATGACAAACGCCGGTAAAACAGAAAAAGGACTTCCACCGCGGAGGTCGCAGAGGAACGCGAATGACGGACATTTCTTTTTTAAGCTGTTCCGCCCTCCTCTGCGTCCTCAGCGGTTAAACGTCTTTGCCTTGCTTTTTCTTGCGCTCTGGTTCCTTCCCGCCTGCGGCCAGAAGGCCGAGCGAAACCCGAACACCTTTGTCCAAAGCTCGATTGGCGACGCGCGAAGGCTGAACCCGGTGATCGCGAACGACGCCGCATCAGGCGCGATCAACGACCAGCTCTTCAACGGTCTCGTGAAGTACGACAAGGACGTCAAGCTCATCGGCGACCTTGCGGAGCGGTGGGAGGTCACGAACAGCGGCAAGACCATCACCTTTCACCTCCGTAAAGGCGTCACGTGGCACGACGGCGCCGAGTTCACTGCCGAGGACTGCCTGTTCACGTATCAGCGGCTCATCGATCCGAGCGTGGCCACGCCCTACAGCAGCTCATACATGGACGTGTCAAAAGCCGAGGTCGTGGGCAAATACATTTTCCGCGTGTCCTACAAGGAGCCCTTCTCGCCGGCCCTCGAGAGCTGGGCGATCGGCATGATACCGAAGCATCTGCTGGCAGGCAAGGACCTCAACACCGACGCCTTCAACCGGAAACCGATCGGCACCGGGCCGTACAAGTTCAAGGAATGGATCGCCGGCCAGAAGATCGTGCTCGAGGCGAATGACGATTCCTTCGAAGGCAGGCCCAGGATTGATCAGTTCATCTACCGTGTCGTCCCCGACAGCTCAACCATGTTCCTGGAGCTGCTCTCCGGCGGCGTGGACATGATGGGCCTGAACCCTCTCCAGTATCTGCGGAAGAGCGAGACCCGCAGGATCAAAGAGAACTACCAAAAATTCCGCTACCCGGCCAATGCCTTCACCTACCTGG
Organism: Nitrospirota bacterium; assembly: GCA_031420575.1. Lineage (GTDB taxonomy): Bacteria > Nitrospirota > UBA9217 > UBA9217 > UBA9217 > JALNZF01. The sequence goes on from JANONA010000348.1 coordinate 6,263, forward strand.
GATACAATCTGACCAGCCCCCTGTTCACTGACGTTCACGTGAGGCAGGCGCTCTCGTATGCCATCAACCGCCAAAGCATCATCGACGGCATCGTCCTCGGCATCGGCAGGCCCTGCACCGGTCCCTATGCTCACGTTTCCTGGGCCTATAACCCGAATGCAAAGAGCTATGCGTACGACCCTGAGCAAGCGCGCCGCATGCTCGCGGAAGCCGGATGGAAGGACGCGAACAATGACGGTATTCTGGAGAAAGACGGCAGGCCCTTCCGCTTTACGGTCATGACCAACCAGGGGAACAACGAGCGCATCCGGACCGCGGAGATCATCCAGCAGAACCTGAAGGCCGTGGGCGTCGACGTCACTATTCGCGTGATGGAATGGCAGGCGTTCCTCGAACAGATCGATAAGCGGTCCTTCGACGCCATGATCCTCGGATGGAGCATGAGCCGCGACCCGGACCTCTACGACATCTGGCATTCGAGCAAGACCAAAAAAGGCGAGTACAATTTCATCAGCTATAAGAACGCTGAAGTGGACCAATTGCTCGTGGAAGGCCGCCGCATCTTCGACATCGAAAAGCGGAAAAAGATCTATTACCGGATCCACGAGATCCTGGCGGAAGAGCAGCCCTACGCGTTCCTCTACGTGCCCGATGCAACGCCGATCGTGCACAAGCGGTTCAAGGGCGTCGTTCCCGCGCCGCTCGGCATCTTCTACAACTTCCGGGAGTGGTATGTGCCGCAGAACCGGATGGAGTGGTAGGAAAAACAGTTCAGAGTTCATAGTTCAGGAGTTCATAGTACGGTGTTTAGAGATTTTCAACTTTGAACTTTGAACTCTGAACTGTGAACTCTTCATGCAATTATGTCTATCATCAACGTTCAAAATCTTTCAAAGCAGTTCAAGACGCTGAAAGCCGTCGATAGCATCTCCTTCTCGGTGAACGAGGGAGAGGTCTTCGGCTTCCTCGGGCCGAACGGCGCGGGCAAGACCACGACCATCAATATCCTCTGCACGCTCCTCTCGCCAACGAGCGGAACCGCCGAGATCGCGGGATACGACTGCGCAACGAATTCCGACCAGGTTCGAGCATCCATCGGCCTCATCTTCCAGGACACCACGCTCGACACGGGCCTGACTGCGTACGAGAACCTTAAATTCCACGCCTATCTCTACAACATGGACAGCAAACTTACCGGGAAGAGGATCGACGAAATGCTTGCTGTCGTGGAACTCCAGAGCAGGAAGCACGACCTTATAAAAAACTTCTCCGGCGGCATGAAGCGTCGCCTCGAGATCGCGCGGGGACTCCTTCACTATCCCCGCGTGCTGTTTTTGGACGAGCCCACCCTCGGCCTTGATCCGCAGACGCGGAACACCATCTGGGACTTCATCAACGCGCTCAGAACAAGGGAAAAGATCACCGTGTTCATGACGACCCATTACATGGAAGAGGCGGAGAGTTGTGACCGCATCGCCATCATCGACCACGGCAGGATCATCGCGCTCGACACCCCTGCGAACCTCAAGCAGATGGTGCGCGGCGATATCATCCATCTGGTGACTGCTGACAATACGCGGGCCATCGAGGAGATACGGAAAATCTTT
>JANONA010000349.1:0-5930 GCA_031420575.1 Nitrospirota bacterium
CTACAGCTCATCCAGATCATTCATGGTCCCGTCCATGTTCTTGCGCACGAGCACCTCGCGCGGCTTGGCGCCGTCCGCCGGGCCGACGATGCCGTCCTCCTGCATCATCTCGATCATGCGCGCGGCGCGGTTGTAACCCACGCGTAAGCGGCGCTGAATAAACGACGTGGACGCCTGTCCGTTCATCTGGACCAGCTCCACGGCCCGCTGGTACAGCTCGTCGCGCTCGCTGTCTTCCACCGCAACAGCCTGGGCCTCGACGATTTCTTTTGCCCGCTGCTGGAGGAGTTCATAGTTCGGCTTGCCCTGCTTCTTGACGAAATCCACCACCCGCTTGATCTCGGCCTCGGACACGAAGCACCCGTGGGCGCGGATGATATGGGATGAATTCGGCGGCTGGAACAGCATGTCGCCCATGCCGAGGAGGTTCTCGGCGCCGTTCGCGTCCAAGATGGTGCGCGAGTCGGTCTTGGAGGACACTTGAAAGGATATCCTTGAAGGCAGGTTCGCCTTGATGAGTCCGGTGATCACGTCCACGCTCGGCCGCTGGGTTGCCACGATGAGATGGATGCCCGCGGCCCGCGCCATCTGGGCCAGGCGCATGATCGAATCCTCAACCTCGCGCGCCACCGTCATCATGAGGTCCGCGAGCTCGTCGATGATCACCACAATGTAGGGAAGGCGCTCAGCCTCGGGCACGGTCTTGTTAAAGGAATCGATATTCTTGTTCCCCTTCCCGGCGAGCGTGCGGTATCTTCGCTCCATCTCCGCCACGATGGCCCGGAGCGTCTCCGCCGCTTTCTTGGGCTGGGTAACCACCGGCGAGAGCAAATGGGGGATCCCTTCGTAGACCGAGAGCTCGAGCATCTTGGGATCGATCATCGCGAGCTTGACCTCGCTCGGTCGGGCATTGTACAGGATCGCCAGGATGATGGAATTGATGGCCACGCTCTTGCCGGAACCGGTGGCCCCGGCCACGAGCAGGTGCGGCATTTTGTCGATGCTCGCGATCACCGGTACGCCGAAAATGTCCTTGCCCAGCGGGATCTTGAGCTTCGATTTGTTCGACTGGTACTCGGGGGCATCGAGGAGCTGGCGAAAGTAGACCGTTTCGCGGGTATTGTTCGGCACCTCGATACCGACCGCCGCCTTGCCCGGCAGGGGCGCCACAATGCGCACACTCCCGGCTCTCATGGCGAGCGCGAGGTCGTCCGCAAGGTTCACGATCCTGCTCACTTTCACCCCGGGCGCGGGTTCAAACTCGAACATGGTGACCACCGGGCCGGGATAGACCTGGGTGATGCGGCCCTCGACGCCGAAATCCTGAAGCTTTCGCTGCAGAAGCTCGGAATGGGCGCGCATGTCCTCTTTCGAGACCTTCTTCTCTATTGGGGGGACCGGGTCGAGCAAGTCGGGAGAAGGCAACTGATAAGCATCCTTATCAACCATGAATCCAAAGGTCGCCTGCGCGGGCTTTGGCGGAGGAGACAACTGCTTCCGGGTATCCACGATCTTCGGCAATTCCTTCGGCGCAACAGGCCGCTTTTTTGCCTCCCGCGCCTTTTCCTTGCGGCCCTGGTACAGGGTGATCAGAATATCCAGCTGTTCCATCATCCGCCCGTACAGGGTGTGGAGCCACGCCAACGCCTTGAGCGGCGAAAAGGGCGTGAGCAGCATGAGGCCAATGACCATGGCCGTGAGCGTGATGATGTAGGCGCCGGTATTGGAAAAGCCCGAGATAAGCAGCCGGGCGAGAAAACCGCCGAGCATGCCGCCGAACGGAACCTCTTCTCCGAAGAGGCGGGTTGTTTCACCCTGCAGCCCGAAAAACACCGCCGCGGAGATGAAAAGCGTAATGCCGCCGATCTTCTTGAGAAGCGGGTGCGCCGCCTCCTGCCCAAGGGTGAAGAACAGGGCATACCCGAACATGATGAGGGGGATCACATAGGCAGCGAGGCCGAAGAGCTGGAGCAAGGCGTCGGAGAGAAAAGCGCCGATGATCCCGATGGTGTTCCTGAGCTCCGCACCCGTGCCCGAGACGCTGAAGCAGGGGTCGACGGCGCTGTACGACACGAGGCTGAGCATGACGATGAACCCGATCGCGAAGAGGAGCAACCCGACCATCTCGTTCCAGTGTTTATGTTTGACCGCGGAAATCACCATAGACTCCTTTACGGTAACTACTCAGGTTGTTTAGACTGTAGTCTGTTAGGACTGCGCAAAGAACGAATCAAGGATCCCAACACCTTTCAGGTTGTTTAGACTGTAGTCTATCAGGTCTACCCTATCCACCTAAATACCTACAGACTATCCACCTGAGCAGTTATTTTTTCGCCTTACCGCGCCCGCGCCGCCCACAACAGCACGACTCCCGCGGCCAGGATGAGCCGGTACCACACGAAGATGTTCATCGAGTGGCGCTCGAGGTACCGGATCAGAAAACGTATCGCCAGATAGCCCACGATCGCCGCGCTGAGCGTGCCGAGGACAAACCCGAGGGCCGCATCGCCGCTGTGGAGCGAAAGATGTTTCAGCTTGAACACCGCCGCGCCCGCAATCACCGGCGTGGAGAGGAGAAAAGAAAAGCGCGCCGCGTCCTCGCGCCGGTAGCCCATTGCCAGCCCGGCGGAGATCGTTATCCCCGACCGCGAGATGCCGGGAATGAGCGCGATTGCCTGCGCCATCCCGACAAAGAACGAGTGACCAATGGTCATGGAGGCAAGACGGCGTTCTTGTGATGAATAATGATCCGCAAGCCAGATAATGAGCGACCCCGCAACAAGCGCGGCAACGACTAAGAGCGGGTCCCGGAACGCGGTCTCGACAACGCGCTCGTATCTCATGCCGAGAATTGCGGCGGGGATGGTCGCAAACGCGAGGTACCACACGAACCGCGCTTCGTGCGCCGGGGCTTTGCCGCGAAGCGCATTGAGGCTCGCCTTGCCGAGCCGCAGCCAGTCTTGCCGGAAGTACCAGAGCACCGCGACCAGCGTGCCGACATGCAGGGCAACGTCGAAGGTGAGATTGTTCATAAGCTCGCCGGTCCAGCCCGTGGCCCACTGCGCAAGGATCAAATGGCCCGAGCTGCTGATCGGAAGAAACTCCGTAAGACCTTGAACAATGCCCAGAATTATCGCTTCTAAAATCATTTTCACCTCGAAGGCCAAAGCAGGGGCGTGTTTGAAACCCGCCCCTACAACCAAAAATGCCGACATCCCTGTTGACGCAAACAGCCGCTCGCTGCCGGGCAAAACCATTATTCCACAAAACAGTGAGGATTTCAAGATGTTTTGATGCGCGTGTTTTGATGTGCGGGGCGATCTGCAAGGGAAACAGCATGCCGTTGTCAGATACGTGAAGACCGGAAACCGCTCCGATGATTCTCCATCGTTATGACAAACCCGCCACTACTTTCGCTCTACCGGCTTGACCTTCCATATCTTCCCGGCATACTCGCTTACGCTGCGGTCGCTTGAAAACTTTCCCATGCCCGCAACGTTCAGAATGGCGCATTTCGACCACTCGTCGGCATTGCGATACAACGCATCCACCCGCTCCTGGCAGGCTATGTAGGAGGCGTAGTCCGCGAGCAGCAGAAAGCGGTCGCCGTATTCGGTGAGCGCATCAAAGATCGGCCGGAAGCGGTGCGGCGCGTCAGGCGAGAAGTAGCCGTCGGCGATCATGTCCAGCGCCTGTTTGAGCTCCGGGTTGGAATAATAGATGTCCCGCGGGTTGTAACCATTTATCTGGACCGCGGCAACCTCGTCCGCGGTCAGGCCGAAGATGAAAATGTTGTCACGACCCACCTCGTCCTTCATCTCGATGTTCGCGCCGTCCAGCGTACCGATCGTAAGCGCGCCGTTCAACCCGAACTTCATGTTGCCCGTGCCCGAGGCCTCGGTGCCCGCGGTGGATATCTGCTCCGACAAATCGCAGGCCGGGATGATCTTCTCGGCGTTCGAAACGCTGTAGTCGGGAATGAACGCGACCTTCAACCGATTGCCGACCGCGGGGTCGTTGTTCACGACGTCGCCGACGCTGTGGATCAGCTTGATGATCAGTTTCGCCATGGTGTATCCGGGCGCGGCCTTGCCTCCGAAGATCGCCGTACGGGGGACCAGGTCTTTGACTCGTCCCTCGCGGATGCGGTTGTAGCGCGTCACGATATGCAGCACGTTCAGCAATTGCCGCTTGTATTCATGTATTCGTTTGATCTGCACGTCGAACATCGAAGCGGGGTCGACCGTAAGCTTCAGCCTGATCTTTATGATCTCGGCCAGCCGCGCCTTGTTCTCCGTCTTAACGGCCCGGAATTGCTCGCGGAAGGCCGGGTCCTGGGCAAAAGGAACAAGCTTCCTGAGGTCCGCAAGATCGCTGACCCACCTGTCGCCGATGCGCGACGTGATGAGCGAGGACAAGCCCGGATTGGCCTGGCGCAGCCAGCGCCGCGGCGTGACGCCGTTCGTGATATTGATGATCTTGTCAGGCGAGAGGCTGTCGAAGTCGGCGAAAATGGTCTTCTTCATGAGCTCGGTGTGGATCTGCGAAACGCCGTTCACCCGATGGCTGCCGACAATTGCGAGATGCGCCATGCGCAGCCTCCGGCCGCCGGCCTCGTCCACGATCGACATCCGCTTGAGACGCTCCACGTCGCCCGGGTAGCTATGGCGCACCTCTTCGAGAAAACGAAAGTTGATCTCATAAATAATCTGGAGGTGGCGAGGCAGTACCTCCTCGAAAAGACGAACAGGCCAGGTCTCGAGCGCTTCAGGCATGAGCGTATGGTTTGTGTAGGAAAAGGTGCGGCGCGTGATGTTCCAGGCGCGGTCCCAGGCCAGGTGATGGACGTCGACCAGCACACGCATAAGCTCGGGGATGGCGATGGACGGATGAGTATCGTTCAACTGGATCGCCACCTTATCCGGCAGCTCATCCAGGTTCGGATTGAACTTGGTGAAGCGCCGCAGGATATCCTCGAGCGAGGCGCAGACGAAGAAGTACTGCTGCTTGAGCCGCAGCTCGCGTCCCATCTGCGTGGTGTCGTCGGGGTACAGCACCTTGGAAAGGTTCTCCGACTCGTTCTTGTCCTCCACCGCCTTGATGTAGTTGCCCTCGTTGAAGTACTTGAGGTTGAAATCGCGCGAGGATTTTGCGGACCAGAGCCGCATGTTGTTCACCGTGTTGGTATCGTATCCGGGGACCGGCGTGTCAAAGGCCATGGCCATCACGTCTTCGGTATCGACCCAGTGGAACTTAGAATGGCCCGCTTCGTCCTTGAACTGCACCACCCGGCCGCCGAACTTGACCGGGAACAGCACTTCGGGACGCGGGAACTCCCAGGGGTTGCCGTACCGCAGCCAGTTGTCCGGGTGCTCGACCTGGTGCCCGTTCTCGATGCGCTGAGTGAACATGCCGTATTCATAGCGGATGCCGTATCCGTAACCCGGCAGGCTCATGGTCGCCATGGAATCGAGAAAGCAGGCCGCAAGTCTGCCGAGGCCGCCGTTGCCCAGGGCGGCGTCCATCTCGAGCTCGCGGATCCGCTCGAGGTCGAGCTCGAGGTCGGAAAGCGCTTCGCGGCATTCTTCATAGAACCCCATGTTCAGCAGGCTGTTCGAGAGGAGCCGGCCCGTCAGGAACTCCATCGAAAGATAGTACACGCGCTTGGCGTCGGACTCGTAGTAGCTGCGCATGGTCTCCATCCAGCGCTCGATCAGCCGTTCGCGCACGGCATAGGCCACGGTGTGGAACCAGTCACGGTGCGTTGCCGTGATCGGGTCCTTGCCTATGGAGTAGATCAGGCGGTTGGCAAAAGAGTGCTTCAGGGACAGCCGGTCCTGGCCGCGCTTGCTGTATTCGAATCCGTCTTTATTGATAGTGGTCATGTGGCCTCCCGAGAGAAACGGCATTGAGGAAAACCGTTGACCTGA
>JANONA010000350.1:0-3796 GCA_031420575.1 Nitrospirota bacterium
CTCAATTACAAACTCAGCCTCCTGCACAACCAGATTGAGACGCGCAATCCGGCTCGCAACCGACTCCGGGTAATGATGGGCAAACTTATTTCGCAACACAGCGGCTGTGCCCAATTCATCCGCGGACCGGATTGCGCCCAGTTTTTCCATCAGCAACGCTGTGTCGCGATTGGACTTGTCGCTTACATCTTCCTGCTCCGCATAAGCAATCCCCCTGAATATCTGGTCCTGAATCATTGCAACAGATTGCGAATAGCGCAAAATCAAGGCGTCAATGGATTCTTCCTGTTCGCCGGAAAGGTGAGCGAGCGTATCAATGTTCAGCGGAAAAAGAGCGCGGTTTTTATTCAATGAATAGGTCAGTTTCTCAATACGCTGCCCACATGCGTCAACGTTGTTCAGCAAGATTTCCAGTTCGCTTCTCATAAGAGCACCCCTTTACGCGCAATCGTAAATATGGCGGTATCCTCCTGCCCCGGATTCCTGACCAGCAAATCCACTTTGATATCACATGCGACCGATAAGCGGTACTCAAGAGCCAGCGCGCGTTTCAAGTCGAGCGGAGCGGAGGGTTCAAAATAAAGATCAATATCGCCTCCTCTTTTCGCATCATCCGCGCGAGAACCAAATACGTAGATGCGCCCATGAGAATCCGCCTCATGTACTATCTTGCGCACCATCTGGACTTCATGGTCAGAAAGCCTCATTCATTATCCCCCGCAGTTCGTATGTTGGGCCGCGCATCACAACCCGCTGTCTTTTAAACCAGAAAGCCAGGTCATTTTACCACCAAGGCGCAACGAGCGCTCAGAACAACGCGACAATAGCAGAACGTGATAAAAAGGTCAACAATCAAAAAGGTTTGGGCCTGCGACAAAATTGCAGAACGCTTGTTCGGCGCGTTTTGGAAACATGTCCTACAACCGAAATAAAGCTACTTCCCCGGCTCAAAATCATTCTTGATCCGAAGAAAGGTCGGCAGGTTCCTGAATATCCGATAGGCGCTGTGAGGAGACTTGAACATCAGCGGTCCGAATTTACGAGTCCAGTTTTTTCCGGTGTAAAACCGTTTGATGAACCGTTTGTAGAGCTCATCGAGCCGCTCTTTCGATTCAATCCCCTTTGGCACGAACACAAAATTCAGGCAGTTCATCAGCTCCCACTTTTCCTCAAACACGCCTTCGTCATGGATAGTCTGGTAGATGGGGGCCCCGGGAAAGGGTGTGAACTTGGTCATGTTCATGTCATCCAGTTCCAGGTCGGTGATGAAGTCCGTCGTCATTTTGATGGTCTCTTCGGTCTCTCCCGGCAACCCCATCATGAACAGCCCCTTGGCCCGAAGTCCGCTCTTCTGGATCCGCTTCACCGTGGTCTTCATGTCGTTGAAGTCAACCCTGGTCTTATGCCGGGCGAGAATCTCCGGCGCGCCCGACTCGATGCCGAGGCTCACCATCCAACAACCCGCCGCCTTCAGCAGCGTCAGGAGGTCGTCATCGATATGCCCTGCGCGCACGGCGCAGTTAAAGGTCATCTTGAGCGGTTTTTTCAGCAGCAAACCGCAGAACTTCTCGATCCGCTCGCGGTTGAAGGTGAACAAGTCGTCGTAGAAGAAGATGTGCCGAATGCCGAATTCCTTCTTCATGAACGCCATATGGTCGTAAAGATATTCAGCGGAGTTGTAGCGGAAGCTCCTGCGGTATACCGAGCGATCACAGTACGAACACTGGTAGGGACAGCCGCGGCTCGAGATGATCGTCGCTGACGGCGCCTTCGGATAATTGAACAGCGCGGCCTTGAAGTGTTTCGGAAATCCTTCGAGCTTGTGGTAGGCCGGGAATGGAAGCGAGTCGAGTTCGCACAAATCGGTCCGCAAACCATTATCCCTGAGCTCAGCGCCCTCGCGATACACCAGGCCCTGGATCGTCCCGGGATTCGCGCCCGCGGCAAGTTCAGCCATGGCCTTCTCCCCCTCGCCGGTGACTAAGAAGTCGATGGCTGGATAGGACCTAAGAATTTTTCCGCGCAGCGCCGAAATATGCACCCCACCGAACACGATCGTGATATGAGGGGCTATTTTCTTTATCTCTTCAGTCAGGCGATAGGCATTCAGAAAGCTTGAGGTCACTGCCGTGAAGCCGACCATGTCGGGGCTGAAGGAACGTACGCGGGAGAGGACATCTTCGGCGCCGATGCGGGTCACCGCCCCCCGGCAGTCATGTACCTCCACCTCATGCCCTCTTTCCAGGAGATAAGCGGCAATGGACAAAATACCGCTCGGCGCCATCCTGTGCGCGGTCTCGGTGTTGTCTTCCTTGCCCTCGACCCAGTTCGATCCGAAGGGATTGATCAACAGTATTTTCATCGCCTCATCTTTCCACTCGCGGTTTTCGGCAGATGGTCCACAAACTCAAAATCCTTCGGCACCTTATACTGGGCCAGCCGCTGGTAACAGAAGCGCCGAAGATCATTCACCTCCGGAACATCGTTCCCTTCCCGCGACACGATCTTTGCCATGGGCAATTGTCCATACTGCGGGTGCGGGGCGCCGTATACCAGCGACTCCTTCACCTGAGGGTGCTGGTTCAGAACAGCCTCCACTTCCTGGGCAAAGACCTTCATGCCCACGAAGTTGATCACATCCTTTACCCTGCCGACGATAAAGAGAAAACCGTCCTTGTCGATCTTCCCGAGGTCGCCCGTCTTGAACCATCCGTCTACCAGGATGTCTTCCCTGCCCTTCCAGGGAGAATAGTAGGCGTCGAGCATACCCTTGCCTTTGATGCGAATCTCCCCTACGCCTTCAGCGTCTTTTTTATCGAGTTGTATCTTGAAGTCGGGCAGCGGCTTGCCCACGGAACCTCGTTTGTCCTTACCGCCCGAAAGCCGAATGAACGGCAGGCCGACCTCGATAATACCGTAAGCCTCGGTCAGCTCGAAACCGAACTTCTCATAAAACTCCTCAGCTATGTTCTCCGGCAGCTTCATGGTCGTTGAGATCGCAAGGCGGATCTGTTTCAGGGCGTCGCCTTGCAGCGAATCAGTGCGCGACAGGAGACTGTAATAAAAAGGCGAGGCATAGATGAACGTCCCCTGGTGCGCCCTGATCTCTTCTATGAGTGAGTTGGGATAACTATGACCGCAGAGCACAATGGTCGCGCCGCGCCGCAGGAACAGGAGGATCGTGACCACGAAATGAAAGCTCATGGACAGCACCCAGAGCACCGTGTCCGCTGACGTTATCCGGAGCCCCCGGTCAGCGGCGTCGGTTCGTTCGAGGATCGCCTTGTGCGACAGCACCACTCCTTTGCTCGCGCCCGTCGTGCCGGAGGTGAACCGGATAAAGGCGGGGTTGATCCTGAAATACTCGGCGCTCGGACGTTCCCTGACCGTCCGCTTCACGATGGTGAATGTTTTTTTGAAAAGCCCGTCGGACCGCAGCGGATCGCCATAACCGCCCCGCCTCAACCTCGGTTCCGCGATCAGAAAATCGACGTCGATCGTCTCAACTACCGTCTCGACCTCGTCCGGAGTCTGCTCCGGCGAGACCGGAACCACGACGGCGGACAATGACAAAATGGACAGACAGGCGATAAGGTAATCAATACTGTCGTCGCAGAGAAGACCGATGCGGTGCAGTCGGGAAACTCCCGTCCGGCGCAGCGTTTCCGCAAGCTGTTCCGCGGCAACGATCAACTGCCCATAGGTAATACGGTCCTCGCCTTCAATCACCGCGATCTTCCGGGGATGCTTATCCGCTTCCTGTTTTATGAAATCGTAAATATTCATCTTTTTTTCG
>JANONA010000351.1:0-1969 GCA_031420575.1 Nitrospirota bacterium
CCGCTCCTGACAGAAGCTGAGCACATAGAGGCCGGCGCACGTGCCGAAGGACGCGAGGAAGTGCACGAAGGGGCTCGGTGCGCCGCCGTCGCCGCCTTGCAGTTTCGGCAGGTCCGTGGGGATGACCATACCGTTCACTTCGGCATTCACTTTTTTGCCGCCGGGAAAGGTGATTATAATGTCCATAATGACGTCCTCGCTGTGGAAAATAGTGCGTATTACACGATTGCGATGAGCTCGATATCGAAGGTCAGCGCTTTCCCGGCCAGAGGATGATTGGCGTCCAACGTCAGGGTTGATTCGGTCATATCCGTTACCGTGGCCAGGACGACCTTGTCGTCTGCTTGCGTGAGCTCGAGCCGCTGGCCCACCCGCGGGATAACGTCTGACGGCAACTGGTCGCGGTTCATGGTCACGACCATCTCGTCGCGCCGCGGACCGTAGGCAAGCTCCACGGGGACTCTCGTAGTCCTTGATTCTCCGGCGTTCATGCCGATCACTGCCTGATCAAAACCGGCGATCACCTGTCCGCTGCCGAGGGTAAACCGCAGCGGATGCCGCTCGCGGGACGTGTCGAAGACGGCCCCGTCATCTAACGTGCCGGTGTAATGTATTTGAACGGTGTTGCCCTGTTTGGCCTGTGCCATGGTATTCTCCTTTAGAGCCGGGATGCGCTCACCGCAATCGGATTGTTCTGTGAAATAATTTAGACGATTACTTTACCTCTTCTTTGGCGCAAGCGCAACTGGAAAAATGCGCGGAAGTCGCTGAAAGGGACGTTTTCAGCGCCTTCTTGACATTGGCGTTGCCATGTTATATTGTAGTGCCACCAGACAAAAAGGAAGGGCAAAATGGCGCAACCGATCACGATCGAATACAACTACAAGTTCAAACAAGGCACGTCCTCGAAATTTATCCTGAACCTGAACCGGGAAACACTCCTCCTTGAGCTGGACCGGAAGCCCATGGTCCGCTTTCACCTGCCCTTCGCGTCCCTTGACGAGACGGTCTTCAGGATGGTTTCCATGCATCTGCTGGTGCAGTATTACCGGAACCAGGAAGGACAGAAAACGGAATGGCGGCTCGATGGGCTGACGCGGGTCTATGCCGAGGTGGGCCTGGTGAACCGGGATTTTGCGATACGTCTGCGGGATGCGGCGAAGAAAGACGCAAATATCAATGCTCTTGTGAACCTCGACTGTTTCGCAGCCATGGCGCCGCTCGTGGCGGAAGACACGCTCCAGGCGATTAAGCCGTACTTTTCCGCGTATTTATAAGAGTCACAGTTTTTTAATCAGAAGAATCTTTTGTAAAAATCTCATTTCGGTAGCCGCAGGCTTTAGCCTGCGTCAATAACATCCGGAAAACGTTAGAAACCACGCAAACTGAAGTTTGCGGCTACGGGCCAAATCACGTAACTTACAGAATCCGCAGGAGGCAAAACAAAAATGGCTGATAAAGATAAGGCGCTGCCAACGCCGCCAAACAGGGCTTTTGGCAACAAGAAACGTTTTGAACAAGATGAAGATCAGTCCACACTTATCGCCGACCGAATGGCCGCAGCCATGGCGGAAGGAAAGCTTGACGAATTTATCAGGCAGGAGATGCCGGATAACGAATATGCAAGGAACCTGACATCGATGATGATGGGCATGACCGGCATGCTGCCCATGGGTGGCGGACCCACGGCCTCTCCGTCTCCTGCCCAGGAGCAACAGCCCGCGCCAGTGGAGACAACGGGGATCGTGCCCGAGGAGCGGATATCGCCGGCAGCGGAAGTGCCCGAGGATGTGAGAAAGGCGATCGAGAGCGGAGATGTCAAGGGCCTCAAGGATATTCTCAGGCGGGAATATCTCAAGCGGACGCCCGGAGCGGATCCCGGCATGAGCGAAGAAGCCGTTCCCTCTCAGCCGCAGGCGACCGGCATGCCCGCGATCGATAAGGACGTGATCGATGCAATGATCCAGAT
>JANONA010000352.1:0-1885 GCA_031420575.1 Nitrospirota bacterium
CGGTTTTCCGCAAAGTTCAAGGCCGGCCTCGCGTGCACGGTCCACGGTCCTCTGAACATCTTCGGCTGACACGTGAAGAAGCGGCTCAGCGACCAGAAAGCGCGCATCGGGCTTCATCAGGTCCCGCACCTCGCGCAGGAACGCCGGCCGGTCCTTCACTTCATGGACCATCCAGAAGGCCAGAATGAAATCACCCTTTTCCTGGAGAGCGAGGGAATCAGGTCCACACTGATGCAGTTGTATCCGAGCTTGAAGTCCTTTGCGTTCGGCGCGTTTTTTCACCCGCCGCAGCATCTGTTCCTGAAGGTCAACCGCGATCACGCGGCCATCCGGCCCCACGATGCGGGCCAGGCCCAGGGTAAAATATCCCATGCCGCAGCCGATGTCGATCGCCGTGCCGCCGGGGCCCACGAGACCGGCGAAGATCTTTTCCGGATCGTGGAGCATGCGCCGGAGCGGATTGTCGAAGGCGTAGGCAAGCCACCAGGGACAGATGTGTTCTTCGCGCAGGAAGAGTTTGTGAAAGGGATTTTTCATGGTTTCCTCGGGGTAACTCAGTGTTCAAGAAGCCTGTCAGCAGCACCCGTTGCTGGATGCGGTTGTGTCGCATCCGCAGCTCGGCTCGCCGCCAGTGAGCATACTATTGATGATCGCGGCGGCGCAGCCCACTCCGGCATTCACCGTGAGCGCGCCGAACTCGCAGTTTAGAGCACAGGCCCCGCACTCCATACACAAATCGCGGTCGGTGATGATGGCGCGCTTGTCGCGCATCTCAAAGACGCTTTGCGGGCAGACTTCAACGCATCTGCCGCAGCCGGAGCACTTATCCAGTGAGTATTGCAGGGTAGTTACGTTGGCAAGGTATTTCATACGACCCCCCATTCCTTAAGCTTGAACACAATCATCAAAATCAAGGATATGCCCGCCGCCCCGATATAGAGGGGTATGCCGATCTTCAGCTCCTTCTTGACTCCCGACATGCCGGTAAAGGTCGTTGAGCCCGTGAACTGAAGCGCGATGTATGAGCTGAGCGCCGGGAACAGCAAATAGGCAACACTTTGGAGCAACAGGTCTTGCGTGATTTTTGCTCCGGAATATTGCAGCATAAGGAACACCGACACCATCCCCACGATCCAGCCTTTGAGCGCAAAGGACCGGAACGGGACAAAGGGCAGCAGCGCCGGAGTCACCAGCGCTCCGGCCAGGACGGCTATCAGAGCTATCCCCAGAAAGGGCAGACCGTTAGACCATGCCTCTCTGAACAGAATGCCCTGCGGCTGGAGTCCGAAGATCAGCAGAATGCCCGCCGCAAGCCAGGGGAACTTCTTCATGGCCGGATTGATCTCCATGGGCGTCAGGACCAGCCGGTCGAGCATCGAGAACCTGGTGGCGCTCATCTCTTTTGTCTTTTCATAACCTGCCTGAACATAGGCAAGTATGTCTTTCGCCTCCACCGGCCCAAAGGAGACCCTGAAGCCTGTTTTCTTCCGGACAATGCTCGCGTTCACGCCCACGGCCCCGAGCTGGGGAAGAATGATCCTGCGGTGGATCACCACGGTGTCGAGCTTTGCCTCCGCAATACGCTTGATCAGCTCGTCGGCGCCGAAGGCGCCTTTGCCTGCCGCGCACCAGACATTGATGCTCTTTGTGTCAAGCACCAGTACCCAGGCGTTCAGACCCTTAAGCTCCCGCCGCAGGATATCGAAGGTCAACTTGTAGTTGGCGGTCACGAACACGTCGGAATCCTTTGTCGGCTCGCCCACCGCATACAGACCCGGGGCGACGGAATAGTTCATGCGAAAGGCGCTCACCCGGCTTTTGATCATGCCCCAGTAATCCGCGCGGGACCACTCGGACGAAACGCGCTGCACCGCGACCGCAGGCG
>JANONA010000353.1:0-6613 GCA_031420575.1 Nitrospirota bacterium
GACCACTACCGCCCCCACATCCCCATCCATCCCGACTGGCCGATGGTGGAGTTGGGGGATTCTGACTTGTTCAAGATAGAGAGCGGCGGCACCCCCAAGTCTGAAATCGCTGAATACTGGGGTGGCCCCATCGCTTGGGCCACACTCGTCGATCTGCCAGCATCAGACTTCGTCACCGAAATCCGAAGCACACGGAGGACAATCACGGAACGCGGTCTTGCTGAATCTTCCGCCAAGCTTGTCCCTGAGAACTCGGTAATTGTGTCCACCCGCGCGACGATCGGGCGTATCGGCATTAACCGTGTTCCACTATCCACCAACCAGGGGTTCAAGAACGTCATCATCGAAGACGTTACCCGCGCTGTGCCGGAGTATGTCGCCTTCGCAATGACGAATCTCGTTTCCACAATGGAGGCATGGGCGACCGGCGGGACCTTCAAGGAGCTTTCAAAGTCAAAGTTCAGCGAACTGAAGATCCCCCTCCCACCACTCGCCACGCAGCAAGCCATCGTCGCCGAGATCGAGGCCGAGCAGGCGTTGGTGGCCGCCAACCGCGAACTGATCACCCGCTTCGAGCAAAAGATCCAGGCCACCCTCGCCCGCGTCTGGGGGGAACAAACTTCTTAGGGCCAGAGCTATATTGTTGTGCCTGGCCTGTAAAAGCCGCGGGTTGCGGTGTGCGGTCCTCGTGACGCCTAACCCGAACAAGCCGGAATTGAAAAGTGCAAATTGCAAAGTGAAAAGTGCAAATTTAGCAAAAAAACCATGCTTAATATCCAATGACATCCATAGCGCGGTCTCCTGCCGCAACCAAACTCCCTCTCCTTCAAGGAGAGGGCTGGGGTGAGGATGGGTTTGAGGCCGAATCCACGAAACCCATCCCCACCTTAATCCTCCCCTTGAAGGGGAGGAAACTATCACAACATTCGCGCGAATATGTCAAATCTTACGGAGAAATAACATATATTCACAAGCCGCGTATTCTTCATCCCACACTCCCGCCCAGGAAGCGGAATTGCTCTTGACGCGGCCGGCCTTTGCGGGTAAACTGTCTCATAGTAAAAATCAAGCTGAAGGAGGCCATAATTATGTTGTCGCTTACCATACCCGATTCGGTGCTGCATTCACTCAAGCTTCCAGAAAAGACACTCCCAAGCGACCTTATGAAGCTATTGGCCGTGAAATTATACGAAAAAGGCGCTCTGGGAATCGGCAAGGCTTGTGAGCTGTGCGGCAAAAGCAGGATGGAATTTCTGCAGGCGCTGAAAGATGAGGGTGTCTTTCTGAATTACGATGACGCCGAGCTTGACCGTGACCTCGCCAATATGGAGTCCTTCCGGTGATAGTAGTCAGCGACTCCTCTCCGCTCATTGCCCTTTCCTCCGTGGATTGTCTCGATCTCATGCAACTCTTATTCGATACGGTCATCATCCCAGTCTCAGTGCGAGACGAAGTTATGGGCGCGGCAGCGAAAATCGCGGGGGAATTGCCTTCCTTCATTCGCGTTGAACCGATTGCCGCGGAATTGCCGGTTCGTTTTTTAAAGTTGAACCTCCATGCTGGTGAAAGCGAGGCGATCTCCCTCGCGCTGGAACGGGGAATACAAGGCATTATTTTAGATGACAAACAGGCCCGGGAAATAGCAGCCGAGCTTGGTCTTAACGTTATCGGCACGCTGGGCTTGCTCATCCTGGCAAAGCGGAAGGGCTTTCTTTCCGAGGTGCGTCCCATCATGGCCCAAATCATCGAACGGGTGAATTTCCGTATCGCCCCTTCGGTGCTCAACCGCGCACTATCCCTTATCGACGAACCCTCACGGTAATCATAATTATAAAACATCACGAAGTGACGCGGACCGTTCGGGGAACGGTCCCTGCGATATAGTATTGAAGTCGCGGGACGCGTTTCCCAAACACGCCGAACAAGCGTATTTACAAATTTGTCGCTGCCGCTGCGACTTTCTGTTTGATTTCCCAAGCCATTTATGCTATTTTCCTCATCATGACCACCAGCGACCTCCTTGCGGATTCACACAAATACCTTATGAACACCTACACCCGGCAGCCGCTCGTGCTCGTCAAGGGACGGGGCACGAAGGTCTACGACTTCGAGGGACGGGAGTACCTCGACTTTGTCTCCGGCGTGGCGGTATGCAACCTCGGCCACTGCCACCCGCGCGTGGTCGTGGCGCTCCAGAAGCAGGCGCAGCGGCTGATGCACGTGTCGAACCATTTTCACATCGAACCGCAGATCAACCTCGCGAAAGCGCTCGTCGCCAATTCCTTTGCCGACAAGGTGTTCTTTTGCAACTCAGGCGCCGAAGCTGTCGAGGCTGCTCTCAAGCTTGCCCGGCGGTATGCGCGGGAAGTCTTGAAGCAGGACCGGTACGAGCTCATCACCATGCGAGGCTCCTTTCACGGCCGAACCTACGGTTCCCTCTCCGCCACGGCACAGGAAAAGTTTCACCAGGGGTTTGAGCCGATCGTTCCGGGATTCCGGTACGTCCCTTTTAACGATATTAAAGCCATCGAAAACGCAATCAATGACCGCACGTGCGCCGTGCTGCTGGAACCGCTCCAGGGAGAAGGCGGGGTAAACGTGCCGGCGCCGGGATACCTGAAGGCGCTCAGGGAACTCTGCGATAAACGGAATATCCTGCTCATGCTCGACGAGATCCAGACCGGCATGGGCCGGACCGGAAAACTCTTCGCGTACGAGCATACGGGGATCACCCCTGATGTCATGATGCTCGCCAAGGGGCTCGGGGCAGGCATGCCGATCGGCGCACTGCTCTCCACGGACAAGGCAGCCCAGGCCTTCACCCCCGGCTCCCACGGCTCGACCTTCGGCGGCAACCCGCTGGCCTGCGCCGCCGCGCTTGCGTCACTCGATGCTCTGCTTGAGGACAACATCATCGTCCCGACGGTGGCGCGCCTCGGTGGATACTTCCTGCGGGGGCTCGACACGCTCAAGCAAAAATATTCCTTTGTGCGGGACGTGCGGGGGCAGGGGCTCCTCATCGGCATGGAGCTGGACTTCCCCGGAAAAGACATCGTCTCGGACTGTCTCAGCGAAGGCCTGCTGATCAACTGCGCCATGGACACCGTGCTGCGGTTCATGCCGCCGCTTATCATTACCGAGGAAGAGATCGATCTGCTCGTCGATACGCTGGACAGGATATTCTCAAAACGCTGAGAATCAGCTGATACCGGATCGCGGCGCACCAGTGTGTCATAGTGCATTGGTTGCGGCGGGAGGCCGCGCTATGGAGAAGCCATGAAAAAAGATCTACTTGCCATTACCGACCTTACACCGAAGGACATTGATAACATCCTCAAGCGCTCCGCGGTCCTGAAGAAGATGCTGAAACAGGGCAAGACCCACCAGACGCTCAAAGGCAAGTCCCTCGGCATGATCTTCGAGAAGTCCTCGACAAGAACCCGGGTATCCTTCGAGGTGGGCATGTTCCAGCTCGGCGGCCAGGCCCTGTTCCTGTCGCCGGACGACCTCCAGATCGGCCGCGGCGAGCCCATTGCGGACACGGCGCGCACCCTCTCCCGCTACCTCGACGGCGTCATGATCCGCACTTTTGCGCAGGAAACAATCGAGGAACTGGCGCGCTACGCGCAGGTCCCGGTGATCAACGGCCTGACCGACCTTCATCACCCGTGCCAGGCCCTTGCCGACCTGCTCACCATCCGGGAGAAGAGAAAAAAACTGAAGGGACTCACGCTTGCGTACGTGGGAGACGGGAACAACGTCGCCAATTCGCTGATTCAGGCCTGCGTGAAAGTCGGCATGCATTTCGCCATCGCCTGTCCCCCGGGATACGAGCTTGACGCCGATATCCTGAGCGCGGCGAAAGCGGAGGGAAAGCAAACCAACGCAAGCGTAATGGTCACGAATGACCCTTTACGCGCGGTCAGAAACGCCGACGTCGTGTACACCGATGTCTGGGCGAGCATGGGGCAGGAAGCTGAACACACGAAACGGATGAAAGCGTTCAAGGGGTACGAGGTGGACGCGAAACTCATGAAGGCCGCTCGCGCGGGAGCGCTTGTCATGCACTGCCTGCCCGCCCATCGCGGCGAGGAGATCGCCGCCGCGGTGATCGACGGCCCCCAGTCAGTGGTCTTCGACCAGGCCGAGAACCGCCTGCACGTGCAAAAGGCGCTGCTCGATATGCTCCTGAGATAGTTACTAATTCCAATATGCATTCAAGTTGACACTAATGCTATAAAGCAAGCAAACTGGCACGTAAACCGACCACCCCCAACCCCTCCTTATCAAGGAGGGGAGCCATCAAATCCCCCTCCTATTTTAGGAGGGGATAGGGGTGGTAAGGTGTCATCTTGAAAGCAATAGAGAACAATAAACCTCAAGTTAGAATTTCACACTGACAATCCTCCCCAAGTATGCTATACCTATTCGCATTGAGCGTCAGTATGCTATTTGGGGAGGTATGCGCATGAAGCCTTTGATCGGCGTCACGATGAACCTTGAGAAGCAGCCAGCCAGAAACCTGAACATCCTCGACGAAGACTACGGCAGAGCGGTGTATCAGGCGGGAGGGATCCCCGTTCCCATCCTCGGAATCAAATCGTCTATTCAAGACCTGGTGAAGCGTCTAAACGGGTTCGTGTTCACGGGTGGAGACGATATCGACCCGCGCTTCTATAAAGAGAAGCCCTTGTCCGGCGCGCGCCTGACGACTTCTCCCGATGAGCGCACCCGGTTTGAGCTCGAGCTCCTGATGGCCGTGACAAAGGCAAAGAAACCCGTGCTGGCCATTTGCTACGGCGCGCAGCTCGTGAATGTCGCGCTGGGCGGGAAACTCTATCAGGATATCGGACTGCAGGTCCCCAACCCTATTCAACACGGCGCATCACAGCCCGGGGAAAAGGTCTTTCATGATGTCGATATACTTGAAGGAACCCTGCTCTCGCGTATCATGGGCGCTCACCGGATACGCGTTCGAAGCGCTCATCACCAGAGCGTGAAAAATCCCGGCAAAGGGCTCCTTCTTTCCGCGGTGGCACACGACCGGGTGATCGAGGCCCTTGAGCCGAGAACAAAAAACTTTCTCCTGGCAGTGCAATGGCACCCGGAAAAGACACCCAATGACCGATACACAAAAAAACTGTTCAAGGCGCTCATCAACGCGGCCCAAAAATGAGCTCCCGGGAAAGGCCCGGACGCGTACTGCGCTCCTGTGCCTTCTCCTCATCACGCTGCCCCTCCTGCTTACTGTCGGATGCAGCAGGTCCGACGACGGGCGTCTCACGAACCATCTCTACCTCCGGTTGAACAGCAATCCCACGACACTCGATCCCGCATTGATCACCGATGTACAAGGTGGCGGGCTCTCCGCAAAGCTCTTTAACGGCCTCGTCCGCTTCAACGAGAACCTCGAGATTGTGCCCGATATCGCCCGGACCTGGAAGCTGTCGGACGACCAGGTGACCTATACCTTCCGCCTCAGGCGTGATGTCCGGTTCAGCAACAACCGAAGGATCACGGCGCGGGATTTTAAGTATTCCTTCGAACGCGTGCTCACACCAGGAACGAAAGCGCCCCTCACCTGGGTCCTCGACAGGATCGAAGGCGCAAGCGACTTTCTCGCGGGGAAGGCCGCGAGCGTATCGGGTATCCGCGTCGTGAACGACCACACCCTCGCGCTCAAGCTGCAAAAGCCGTTCGGACCGTTCCTCTCGCTCCTTGCCATGACCACGGCATATGTGGTCCCTTCCGAGGAGGTGGAGCGGCTTGGACAGGACTTCGGCGCCCACCCCGTCGGCAGCGGTCCCTACGTCCTTGCGGAATGGAAACACGGCCAGAGCCTTGTCCTCTCGGCCCGGGAAGGTTACTTTGAGGGAAGACCCAAGCTGAACGGCATTTTCTACCGTATCATTCCCGAGGACCTCACCGCGGTCATCGAGTTCGAGACCGGCAGGCTCGATGTGCTCCCGATCCCCTCGTCGGAATACAAGCGTTACACGACCGACCCTGCCTGGCGAAAGCTGGTGTACGGCGGGCCCGGCCTCAACAGTTACTATCTCGGCCTCAACTGCGCGCGTCCGCTGTTCAGCGATATCCGTGTGCGTCAGGCGGTAAATATGGCAATAGACCGGCAGCGCATTTTAAACACGGTCTTTGAAAAACGCGGGGCGCCGGCTTTCGGGCCGATTCCGCCGGGACTTTGGAAGGACGGGGTGTTGCCGCGGAACAGGGAAGGATACGGTTTTGATCCGGATACGGCAAAAAAACTGATACGCGAGGCAGGGGCTGAAGGGAAAACGGTAAAGATATATATCACCGCGGATCCCGAGGTACTGGACATCGTTGAAGTCATCCAGAGCTACCTCGCACGGGTCGGGCTCAAAGCCGAGATCACCCAGTTGGACTGGAGCGCGTTCAAACACGCCGTGAACAAAGGAGAACCGGACGCGTTCTGGCTTTCCTGGTGGGCCGACTATCCGGACCCGGAGAACTTTCTCTTTCCGCTCTTCCACTCAGCGAACGCGGGCTCGTCCGGAAACCGCACACGCTGCCTTGATCCGGAACTCGACCGGATAATCGAGACCTCCCAGCGGACCATGAACGAAAAACAACG
>JANONA010000354.1:0-8122 GCA_031420575.1 Nitrospirota bacterium
AATGGTCCTCCAAGTATCAGCGCTCTTTGTGCCCGTGGATTCATCACCGGCGCCGGCGCCGATGCTCGCGTCAAAGACATACGGGGTAAGGTCAACGGAGTAGAGATGGCAGTAGCCGGTCTCGGTCATGTATTTGAGATAGGGGAGCGCGTTTTTGGGGATAAAGGCCCACTGCTCCTCGCCGAGGCCGGTTCCGGAAAGCTTCGCGATCTCTGTCCTCTGCTGGCCGCCCCATTTGAGTTCGAGCTTTCCGAGCTTGAAAGCGTGCAGCATGCCGTCGTTCCCGCCCACATACACCATGCCCCTGTTCTTGTACGCTGTCCTGCCTGGACTGTCTGTCCCGATAGTTGTATAGCGGATCGGATCCGCCGCATCCGCAAGCGCGGAATCCTGGTACGGCACCCCGTATGTCCCGTCTCCATAAACCTTGTGATACGTATTAAGCGGCATCCAGGACGCGATCTTGGGCGTGGAGTTCAGGATGTCGCCGAGCTTCCAGACCCGGGCAACCTTCTCATCAATATTACTCCCGTCAAAAAAGACAGTATCAAGCGTATCGTTGTCTCCGTTTAAGTCAACCTTCACGGTCCGGCTCCGGTAAAGATACCCGCAGGTCCCTGCTGGTACTGGTAAAGTACAGTCCGCTTCAGTAGTGCA
The DNA here is from genome assembly GCA_031420575.1 of Nitrospirota bacterium. Lineage (GTDB taxonomy): Bacteria > Nitrospirota > UBA9217 > UBA9217 > UBA9217 > JALNZF01. Next base: position 658 of record JANONA010000354.1, read on the forward strand.
GGTCGTACTCGCGGCGTTCGAGCATACTTTTTTGTCAACACCTCGCACCCAATTAATGATATTCGAGGCCTCCGTATCGGTAGCAGTAGCCATATTCAGCAAAGGCTTGAGTGTTGTAACGGTGGCTGCATCAGTCGTAAAGAGCGTCAGATTGGTACACCCGTTGATGTATATATCTTCCTCGTGCCCGCGTCCTTCTTCCACAGCAGCGTTCCCGCCTCCCAGAGGCTTTTGATGTTCTCGATAGGGAAGCCGTCCGGCTCCAATGGCGTACCGTCAGGTATGCCGTCTCCGTTCGTGTCCGCCCATCTTTTTGCTTTGGCGGTCTCGGAAGCCTCGTCATAGTACATCTTCGTCACAAAGTCCTTGCTGCCTGTGCCGGTAAGGCTGTCAGCAGTCTTGAGATTAAACACATAAGGGCCGCCGACCGGGAGCCCGTCGTCCTCCCGAAGACTGCTCTGCGCAAAATTGGGGTCCACATAGTACCAGAGATTCGTAAGCCTTCCGGTCCAGGTTATCTCGTCGTAGGTATTCGTGGCTGAATTGAAGAATTTCTTCGTTGGGTAGAATATCGCCTGGATCAGGTTCGCGCCGCTGCCCTCGCCCGAGGCCAGCACGGACGCCGCGGTTCCCGAGGTCGCGCCTGCCGAGATCTCCCATAACGCCTTTTTGAGCGCATCATTAAGCTTCTCCGGGTCCCGGGCCGTTTTCAGTTCCGTGCCGCCGCTCGCTGCCGTCTTGGTCAGCAAAGTCCCGGAGTCGCAGTCGCCCGTCGCATTGCTTTTCGCGCCCGCGAAGACCACGTGCGTGGTGATGTAATCGCTGCTTCTCGGCGCTGTGTTGGTGGGTGATGCCACCAGCGTACTGAACGTATTGATGTTTCTATGCCGGCCGATCCACGCAAGGTCGTCGAGGTTCTTGCTTCCCGCGAATTCACATCCGGTAGCGAAAGCGGGACTGGTCGTGACCTCGCCGGCCGGCCCGGGAGTGCGCACGGCCGCGGGAGCGTAGAGCGCCGCCAGGGACGATGCCGAACTCCGCTGGTCCGCGGTCGACATACCGTCGGTAATGAGCAGGATATTGTTCTTTTGGCACATATACTCGGACGGGTTCCTGTTAGCGACAAAATCGGCCGCATTAATTCTCAGATCCTCCGTCCTGCTCAGGCCTGTGGAGGCCGGGCAGGTCCCGCCCGAGGGGCAGTCAGAATCCCTGGTGCAGCGCGTGGTTGCGCTGTTGTTGCATTTCCTGTCGGTCGCCATATATCCGATTGCGTTGTAATACGCCTCCGCGAACGGGGTCCAGGTGGAACCCCGGACGTCGTCAATGGCCCTGATAAGCCCGGTGGTGTGGTTGCCGACTCCGTCGCTCACACACTTCTCGCCTGATGGGCAGTTCGCGGCCGTGGTACATTCCGTTGAAGTCGAGACCGAGCATTTCCCCTTTCCAATGTAGTGCAGGACCCTGGACCCGTCGAAATTATTGGTCGTGACCGCGCATGTTGCCGTTGCCGGGGAGGGACAATCAAAATTCGAGCCGCAGACTTTGGATGGATCCGTTGAGCAGACCTTCGGGCACGGGATAAGGCCCGAGGCGCATTCCGCGGCGGACCCGTTGAAATTAAACGTCATAGCGCCCATGCGGATCAAGTCTTTAAACTGATGGATCAGGTTCGTGGGAGGCGTGGCCTCTCTCACTCTTACCTTCAGGTTCTTGAGCGGCTGCCCAAGCTGCGCTTCCACGCCGATATCGCTGATGATCGCAGGCAGGTTGCCGTATTCCTCTGTCACTGAAGGATCATCGGTAGGGTCTATGACCTCCGGGGCGGTCATGATATTGCAAAAATCCCGATGCTTCTGTATGATGCATTCATCACCAGTCCATATAGTAGTTTTATACTGATTCTCGGAAGTGGCGGAAGTGGCGCAAAAACCGGTGTAGGCCCTGCTGCAGAGATAAGCGGGATTTCCCGGCAGGATCGCATCAGGACCGTTTATACACTTAGCGTCGACACCCCGGCAGGGACCTGTGAGTGGGCAGATTTTTCCGTGATCGTCGCCTCCGATGCAGGTATGGTTCTCATCGTAGATATCCGAACATTTGGTCTTTACGGTATTCGCGTCGTCGCCCCCGATGGGCGTGCCGTTCCCATAGGCCCAGCATGCCTGCATGGACTGCTGGAAGACGACCTTTGTCTTGGATACCAGAGTGGTCGTGGGGGAATAAAGACAATCGTCAACCGCTTTTTTTATTTCTGCGTTGCCGCTTAATGGATTTGCCAGGACATCGATTGCCTTCTGACAGAGCGATTCGTTATAATTACCAAGAAGCACTCCTATCGATGTCTGGCCCCCGGGCGAGGGCGATGTAGGATTGGTTTCATCAATCGGTCCTTTGATGCTGAATGTTATCCCAAGAGATGTGTTCGGGTTGGGTGACGTATCCGCATAATTCACGAAATCCGCGGTGAGCGCTTCCTTGATGAATCCCCGGCCCACACAGCCGCGTGATTCTCCCTGCAGAAAATCAAAAGGGTCGACAGTGCAGGTACCTCCTCCAGTGGGACAGTCAGTGTCCTGAATGCATGACGTGTCCACGGCAATCGAGCAGACCTTGGTCACGTATTTGCCGCCGGTGAGTATCTCCTTCTGCACATCGAATTTGGATGCCGTGAGCCAGTTCAGGTAGTTGCCCTTCGCGGCAAACAGAGTGACGGTGGTCGTGGTGTGACAAATAAACAGGGTATTGGTGGGATTCGTGATCTTTTTTATAGTGCCAGCGCAACTGGCGTCAGCGGGAAAAGCTGCAATTTCATAAAAATCGCCGACCGCATTGTCATATTGATAAAATTTATCCTTATCAAAATACCCGACATAGTTGTTTGTACTCTTGTATGTCTGATCATAGCAATAATTGGGGTCCCTGGGGCTGCCGCTGCAGGTCCCCTCTCCCGCGAGACAGTCGGCATTCTGATAACAGGTCTTGGTTGTTAGGGTAGAGCAGATCCCCGGTTTTCCCTCGTCAACATAGGTCAGGTCGAACATACTCGAGGAATTATCAAGCATCAGCAGGAGGTTCGGCATCGTGGGAACGCCGATGAGCGGGGGACTGATGCAGTAGTTTTCCATTGATTGGGCCTGTACCTTGCCTGGCAAAGCCAAAACCACCAGAGCCAGGAGGGCCAGCGCGTATTTAATCGCCTTATCGAGCTTCTTCATGGTTGTTACCTCCAAATAGAATTCAGAATTCAGGAGTCAGAAGTCAGGAGTCAGGAGTCGGAAGTCGGAAGTCGGAATCCAGGAGTCGGAATCCAGAATTCAGAATCCAGAAGTCAGAATAGCTGAAGCGTATGCTTCAAGCAATTTGCTGACTTCTTCTATATGTATCATCAATTCCGATGTATCCCCGTACCCCAAATCCTGTGCAAGTATTAAATAATAACGGGATTCTTCAAGAGACCCTTGTGCAATATTCATAAATCTGGCTTTATCCGCCTTACCCTTTTTCTTGAAACCTTCCGCAATATTCGCGGGTATGGAAACGGCGGCCCGTCTTAATTGTGACGTCAATCCATAAGTTTCCGTCTTTGGAAAGTTTTCGCTATATTTGTAAACCGTCAAAACAAATTGATGGGCCTTTTGCCAAACAATTAAATCACGGAAGCTTTTTGCTGGTTGTCTTTTTACTTTTTCTTCCATCTTCACGTTCTGCCTCTCAGCATTATCCTGACTCCTGACTCCTGACTACTGACTCCTGAATTCTGACTACTGACTTTTATGCAAGGCGCATACCACATCTTTGCCTTGTTTTTTCAATTAGTTGTATTCGATTTTAGTTTTTCCGACAGCCGCTTGCTTCAATGGTATGTAATGGATTACACAAAAGACGGTAGACAGGGAAACCTACTCAAAGAGCGATTCTTTTAGAGAATGCGGCGTCCGTTTTAAACCGGTATTTCCAACAGTATTCTCTCATAGCTCACACTGGGCGTCGTCTTCTCTCGCCCTTCTTGAATTTTCTTCAGTTCCACGAGCCCCATTTCCGCGAGAAACCGCACGTCATCGAAGGTGTTCTTCTTATCCCGGCCGAGGATCTTCGCAAGTGCGTAAATGGATTCAGGATGTTCCTTCCTTATCGTTCTGAGCATCCTGAGACGCTCCTCGGTAAGCATTTTCCTCAGGTCCTCGAGGCTGTCAAATGATATTCCCCCGTGCTTTTGCGCTTTTTTACCGCGCGCGAGTTTCTTCATTACGTCCTTGGCCTCGCCCAAAATATCTTCGAGGCTCTTTATTCTTATGGTTATGTTTTTTACTCTCATTTCCAGCGCCTCCTTATATCTTCGTAAAAGTCCTCAAAGAGCTTGTCTATGCCCTTGAATTCATATGATTCTTCACTTTCTCCATAGTGCCTATGGTCCTTTCTTCCTTCAGCGTTGTCATAGCCGACGATACGAATTCCGCGTTTAATGTAAACCAGTGAATATTTGTACCCGTGGGGTTTGTCCTTCGTAATCGGCACCGACCATATCCTGATCTCGACGATATTATCATCCTTCATCCATTTATCATGATAAATGAGTTCAGCCTTCATATTGGTTATATCATACCACCTATTCTCCGACATGGCAAGCTATTCTTGTTTAAGAAGGTGGTATTGGCGCTATTGTGGCGCTATACGGATCATAAATCGTTAGTGATAGAGTATCTTTGAAAGCCGTGCTCTACCCGACGACTCAATTTGGAATCAACTGTCCGCCTTTTCCCGATCCGTCAATTCACCGCACCACAACCCCCGCGTACCCGACCACCCGCTCGTAGTCGCCGCTTACCTCCCCGGAGTTCGTATACTTGATGAGTTCAGCGCTGGAAGCGCCGAGTATCCTGCAGGCGGCAAGCATGGCCGTTGCCGGGCCGTATCCGCACATGGTGATGCCATAGTCCCTGATCACGCGGTACAGTCCTTCGGGGTCGAGGTCCAGTATCCGGTGAATGGCCTTGAAATCCTTTTCTTTTGCAACAGCAGCCGGTTCGTAGTGGCTCATGTCGGAACTGGCGACAATAAGAACATTGCGGATTGCGGATTGCGGATTGCGGATTTTCTTAAGCACTCCTGTCTGTCCACTGTCATCTGTTGTCTGTCTTCTGACTTCTGACTTCTGTCTTCTGTCTTCTGACTCCTGACTCCTGACTCCTGACTCCTGACTCCTGCTTTTAATTGCTTCACCGATCGCACTTCCCACCTCAAGACAGGTATCGAGCCTTGTGTCAAGCATCTGGATCGGAACGATCTTGAACTCCTGTTTAAAATACTGGATAAAGGGAAGCTGAACTTCCAGGGAGTGTTCGCGGAGATGGGCAAGGGAATCTTCGTGGATACGCGGAGACTTCGAGAGGATCCCGGCGGCCAGGGCTTCGTCGATCTCAACTCTACCGAGCGGCGTCTCCCAGGCGCCCCTGGCCATGAGGGATACGGCCGCGCCGAGACCGGTGTGATTCGGCCCGATGAGCACGAAGGTGTCCGGCAAATCGATCCGGGAGTACACGGCCCCTGCAACCGATCCGGAATATATCAGACCCGCATGGGGAGAGAGAATACCGAGGGCTTTTACTTTTACGGCATCAGGAACGATGAATTCCTTGACCTGCTTCTTGAGCGCTTCCAAGGAGCCTTTGTAAAATTGTCCTGCTACAGCCGGATGGCGGAGCATGTTCACCTCCAGGAAGCTGGAAATGATATGAAGGTGAGAGGGGGGGAGGGTGGGAAAGAACGTTAGGAGATGTGCTTAATTTTCATCCAACCTTCCCACTTTCCAACCTTCCCAACTTCTTTCCTGCCGGTTCACTTACTCGACTCCTGTATCTTCTCGGTCGTGCCCTTTGACCGCATTTCAGAGAATTTCTGGAGCACCTCAAGGATATGGGGTCTTTGGGACGTGATCTCGCGGAGTTTGTCCTCGGTTATTTCAAGGAGGACTGAATCCTCGGCCGTCTCGACCGTGGCCGTCCTGGGCTTTCCGGTGAGGAAAGAGATTTCACCGAAAAAATCTCCGGACCGGAGCACGGCGAGGTCCACGCGTTCACCGGTCAGAAGCGTTGTAGAGACCTTCACGGACCCGCTCGCGATGAGGTAAACCGATTTGCCCGCGTCATGCTGCTCGACAACGGGCATGCCCTCCGGCAGAGGGTGGACGTTCATCACCTTGGTGAAGTCGTTGAACTCCTCCTGGGAGAACCCGGCGAACAGCGGCATAACGCTGCCGGCCGGCTTCGGGGCCGCTTTTTCAACGTGCTCCGGCCGGCTTTCCTTGACCGCTCTGTTCGAGTGGAGCGCCTCGAGCCGTTCTTGCGCCTGACGCTGCCCCGGTTCTATCCGCAACACGAGTTTGTACTGCGCAAGAGCTTTAACCACGGCGCCTTGTTCAGCGTACAGGTCGGCGGCGGTCATATATTCCCGTACGGCAGCGGGTTTCTGTCCCAGCTTCTGATAGGCATCGCCGATGCGCACGCGGATTATGGGGTCGGGATCGATCGAGAACAGCTTTTCCATTTCCTCAATGACCGCTTTCCAGTTGGACTTGCTCACCTGTTTCTGGATCGCATCTATTAATTTCGGCTTATCCGCCGGATTGATGGCCGGGCCCTTGTAGGCCGGAGGAGCCGCGAGCGGCGCTGATGGTTCCGGCGGCTTCTGCGAAGAGGCGGGCGGGGCAATCGGTCTCTGAGGCGGCGCGGAGATTGGCGCTGGCGCTTCCTGCGGCTTCTGCGGAGGGGCGGGCGGAGCTATCGGTCTTTGCGGCGGCGCTTCCGGGGGAACCCGCTCCGGTGCGGGTGTCACGGGCATGATGAGCGTTGCTGGTTCCGTTGGCGCCTGGGGAAGCGATACTTCTCCGTACGCGGAGTTTTCAGGAGCCGGCGCCGGCTGCACGGACTGCATCTTCAGGCTGGTGCCCTTTTCGCGAGCATCGGAAAATTGCTGCAATACCTGCAGCATGCGGGGCCGCTTGTTGATCAGCTCTCCGAGTTGGTCTTCCGTCACCTCGAGGATGACGGCGTCCTCGGCTGTTTCCACCGTGGCGGTCCGGGGCTTCCCAACGAGAAAGGCCATTTCTCCGAAAAAATCATTGGGATTCAGCACTGCGAGGTCGAGGCGTTCTCCCGTCGGCAAAGTTGCGTATACCTTGACAGTACCGCTTGCGATAATATAGACTGACTTGCCCGTTTCGCCCTGCTTCACAATGGCCTGGCCGGCCGGCAGCGAGTGAACAGTCATCATCTTGGTGAAGTCCTCGAACTCCTCCCGGGAGAATCCGGCGAACAGGGGGATAACGGATTTCGAGGCGCTCTCTTCAGCGGTCTGCGATTTTTTTTCCGTCATGCCCTTGTTTGAATGGAGCGAGGACATCTTTTGCTGCGCCTGCCGGTTTACCGGATCGAGGCGCAGGGCCAGCTTGTATTGAGCAAGCGCC
>JANONA010000355.1:0-2249 GCA_031420575.1 Nitrospirota bacterium
GGCGCGCTCCGCGGAGATCATATCACGCTGGGCGTCGAGGCCCTGCTGATAAATAGTATTGTAGGTTGTCACGGCTTTTTGCTTGGCCTCGGCCAGAGAGGCATTATACCGCTCCAGGATGCCCTGCATGCGCTCCTGCGCAGCCCTGGCGTCGCCGAACGCTGAACTGACGCCCTGCTCGCGCTCCCGCATGACCCGCCGTATCGGCTTGAAAAGAATAAAATTGAGCACGATGAGCAGCACGATGAAGTTGACAAGCTGAATCAGGAGTGTGACGTTAATATCTATCATAAATTGCGAGCGCCTCTTCTGTTCAAAGGGAAAACGTGATTTCACTTTCTGTTTCTGAAGTTGGGAAAAATTATCACAACGCCTAAGGATTGTCAAGAATTTTTGTCAAGAATTTTGCCTATAAATAATATATAATATAAATGAGCGTTTAGTTTTTGATTATGGAAAAAAAGCCGAAGAACTATACGCCGGCTTATTTTCTTGCCGCTACTGTCTGAAAGGCAGGGTCCGCCCGCGGTTGTGCTTCTTGACATTCCGGTTTTGCCATGATATCGTCGCTGCATGCTCCCGGAAAAGAAAGAGAGGCGTTGCCAATGATCGATCGCGCCGCCGGCGGACAGGACAACCAGTTGCCGGACAAAAAAAAGAGCTATGCCCTCCTCGTGGACGGCTACGCGCGGGACCTGCTCGCGACCGGTCTGATCCTCCAGCGGCTCGACTACGAGGTGTATATCGCGAACTCGGGCGAGGATGCGCTCCGGATCATCGACGCCGCCGTGCCGGAGATCGTGATCACCGAGCTCTCGCTGCCGCGGATGTCGGGCTTGGAACTGCTGATCCATCTCAAGCATACTCCCGCCACCAGGGCGATCCCCATCATCATCCATACGTCAAGCGGGGACCAGAAGCGTGAAGAGCATTGCCGCGCCTCGGGATGCGCCGCCTTTCTCGGAAAACCAGCGGAGGTTGACGCGCTCTACAGCGCGATCCAGCATGCGACCGAGCTCGTCCCGCGGCGGTTCATACGGCTGCGGACGCTGCTGCCGGTGAGAGTGGGCGGTCATACCTCCGCCGACGCGGCCAACAGCGTCGAATTCGTCTCTGAGCTGTCGGAAAACGGCATCTTCGTGCGCACGCTCCACCCCCGACCGGTCAAGGCCGTTGTTCCGGTAAATCTTATCATCCACTCCATGGCGGTCAAGGTCAAAGCCGTTGTCCTGCGCAGCGTCACCATGAAGCCGGGGCTGTTCAGGGACCCGGGCATGGGGCTGAAGTTCGTTGAAATATCGGACACGGACCGGGAACTGCTTAGAAATTTCATCAAGGGCCGGATCATGGAGGATATCACGATGCAGTAATGCGGTGCGGGCCCGGCGCCTCGGAGGGGAACGGATCAGGAGGGACGTCGAAGCCCATGACTTCAACAACATCAGGGTCATGATCAGCGCCGTACCGGACACCACCCACCGGAAAAACAAACAAAGGGGTTAGCCTGTGATCGGCGAACCCCTTTATTGGTATTATCCTATGGAAATATTCATGCGGCTTTTCCGCGCCGCTGCTTACCTCGCCAGCAACTTCTCTTCTTCTTCCTGACGGGTCTTGCATTCAATGCAGAGCGTGGTTACGGGCCTGGCTTCCAGCCGTTTCACGCTGATCTGTCCGCTGCAGGACTCACAAATACCGTACTGACCGTTGTCGATCAGCGAAATGGCCTCGTCGATCTTTTTAAGCAGTTTTTGTTCTCGTCCCCGCAGCCGGAGGACAAAGTTGTTGTCGAGCTCAGCCACGGCCTGGTCCGTGGGATCGGGAAAGCCTTCCTTTTCCGCGCTGATCGTGTTTGTCAGCGTATGTTCCGCTTCGGTGAGAAGGTCCTGCCGCTGCTTGATGAGCTTCTTCTTGATTGTCGAGAGTTTGGAATCCGCTATCATAATCGATGACCTCTTTGTGCAGTATAAAAGGGCTGTTACCGCCGATGTGGCGATGCAGCCCTTTGAAATTTAATAGTGTACTATATCAAAAAAGCGCGGATGAGTCAATTGCTAAATAGAGTCTTGTCTAAATAGAGTCTGTCGGTTATTATTACCGACATCGGCCCCAAAGCCGCGGCCTTTGACATCCGGAGCGGAGAGTTCACCCACGCAGGTGATCTTTGTACTTTCGAGGTGCTGGTCAAGGCCTTCGGGATCAGAAACAAATCAGTGAAAAAGATCGCCGAAATCGTTCACGATATGGAC
>JANONA010000356.1:0-1510 GCA_031420575.1 Nitrospirota bacterium
TCGGCATGGTGAAGTCGGGCAGGTTCGATGTGGCGGAGCTCGACCTCAAGAACGTTATCGCCATGACGCCGCAAAAGGTCCATAAGGTCATCATCGAGACCGGATGCCTGACGCCTGACGAGCTCGCCCGCGTCTGCCGGATCGCGGTGAAAGCCGGCGCTGAATTCATCAAGACCTCGACGGGATATGGCCCGCGCGGCGCAACGGTGGAGGATCTTCGGCTTATCCGCCAGGCAATCGGCGCCTCATGCCGGATCAAGGCGTCGGGCGGGATCAAGGACCTTGCAGCCGTGACGTTGATGATCGAGGCGGGCGCCGAGCGTGTCGGAACGAGTTCGGGTGTGGCGATCATGGAGGAATATCTGAAAAGCGGGTAGACGGCGTAATCGAAGGCGACCCTGTTGGTTTCGACGTGGCCCGCGTGTCCGGCGGTATCAGTACAGCAGGTGCTTCTTTCGTATCTTTTCAAACGCCTTCGCTTCTTCCTTCCACCACTGCTCCATTTCATCGAGGTCTTTCCATAACTCGAGCTCCTTCCTCAGCCGATCAGTGCCGGCAAGGACGTCGATCGGGAGGTTGACCTCCTCATACTCGTAGGGCGGTTGCTTCCACGTGAAATCGCGCGGGTAGGTGTTGTGGATCGCCTTCAGGATCGCCACGCCGGTCTTGAACGGTTTGAACTTCTCCCGGTCCGTTACGTGGAGCTGCGCGCCGCCGCAGAGCAGGCCCGCGTGCTTCTGGAACGTGGGCTGGAACGAGAGCGGACGGAATATCACGCCGGGAAGTTTAAATTCCCCGAGTACGTTCACCAGGGTCTCCGGATGGATGAACGGCGCGCCGAAGAGCTCGAAGGGCCGTGTCGTTCCCCGGCCCTCCGATACGTTCGTGGCCTCGAGCAGGCACATGCCGGGATAGACGAGCGCGGTATCGAGCGTCGGCATATTGGGCGACGGCATGACCCAGGGCAGGCGCGTCTGATCGAACCACATCCTCCGCCTCCATCCCCGCAGGGGAACCACGCGATAGTCCAGGGTGGGATGGAACGTATCCCGCAGATAATAGCCGAGCTCGCCGATGGTCATGCCGTGGCGCACCGGCAAAGGCCGCAGCCCCACGAACGATGCGAACTCGGGGTTGAGCATCGGCCCTTCCGTGATCCGCCCGCCCAGGGGGTTCGGGCGGTCGAGTACGATGATGGATTTTCCCGCTTCACGGCAGGCCCGCATGCAGAGTTCCAGTGTCCAGATGAAGGTGTAGTAGCGGCTGCCCACATCCTGCAGGTCGATCACGAGCGCGTCAACATCGGCGAGCATTTCTGGTCGGGGTTTGCGCGTCTTTCCGTAAAGGCTGTAAATCGGCAGGCCCGTGGCAGGGTCGCGGAACCCTTCCCACTCAATCATATTGTCCTGCGTCTGGCCGTGAATGCCATGCTGGGGGCCGAAGAGTGCGGTGAGCTTGAACTTTTTTGAGCTCCGGCAGACGGAGACCGCGTGGTCGAGCTTGCGGTTTA
>JANONA010000357.1:0-3301 GCA_031420575.1 Nitrospirota bacterium
GACACTCTTGACATGCTTTAGCAGTCGTGGTATACATATATTGTAAAGTGTATACACGGAAGATACGCTATGAACATTATCGTTGCCGACAGCAGTTCACTTATTCTTCTGACCAAGTGCAATTTGCTTGAGGTATTGCTCAAATTATTTCCCGTTATAATTCCTGAAGCCGTATTCCAGGAGGTGGTCAATAAAGACACGCTCTCACGATTTGCCGATGCGAAAATTCTATCAGGTCTTGTCTCGGAAAATAAGTTAAGGATTGTAAAAGTTGCCCCATCGGCCGCCAGTGTGCCGTTTTCCCTTGGAAGCGGCGAGGCGGAAGCCCTGATGCTGGCTAAACAAACCGAGGATTCAATATTGGCGACAGACGACGGCAAAGCGATTAAGGCATGCAGATATCTCGGAGTTCCTTTCATTATCTCTCCAAGAATAACAACCGAACTGTATCGTATGCATGCCGTCGATCTTGACTTGGCGCGGTGCGCGATTGAAAAAATGAGGATTATAGGGAGATATTCGCCTGACATCATAGCGGAGGCGATTCTTGAGCTTGAGGTGATTCGAAATGCTGAAACCCACAACCGTTAGGATGCCGGACGATTTTTTGAAAGAACTGAATAAATTTATCAGGGACAGAAAGCTCGATAAGTCGGCTTATCTTCGCGATATACTGCGGAAAGGCTTCGATGATGACAGGCGGGAACGACTTTTGTCCGAATATCAGGCCGGTCGAGCTTCCTTATCCGATGTGTGCGAAAAGTCGGGCATCAGTGTCTGGGAGTTTTTCGATCTTCTGCGGGCGAACAATATCACGGCGAATGTGACGCTTGAGGATTGGCTCGATTCGCGAGGGCTCGGGGAAAAATCCGCGGCGTAACTACTTTTACTTTGTCACCTAAATACTGCAATCGAACCACAGAGTTCACAGAGTAACATACTGATTAAAAGAAATAAACCCTAACCCGATGTTTCTCTCTGCGCACTCAAAAGGTGACTGCTGCAAGTCTTATAATTTTTCAAAATCAAACTCACGAGAACACGGAGAATAAAAGGGTTTCCAAGGTTTTTATACTCAAGATTTATCTCTGTGGCCTCTGTGGTTTGCAGTTTTTAGGTGTCACATTAAAGCCTGCTGACGTATTCTGACCCATTCCCTCTCCGTCTCTCCCTTGAAAGGGGATAAGCGTCAGCGATGGACACGGCGGAAGCGCAAAATACAGCATTGAAGCAGCCGTTCAGTAAACAACTCCTGACAAAAAACAGAAGAGGGGCGGCCCGTCATGAGATTCAGGCTTTTTTTTCTCTTTGCCGTGATTGCGGTGTCAAGCCCGATTTCCCTTTTCTCCGCTGAAATGCGGATTCGCTGCGCATCCACCACCAGCACGCAGAATTCCGGTTTGTTCGATTACCTCCTGCCCCTCTTCGAAAAGGAGAAGGGGATTAAGGTTGATGTGATCGCGGTGGGCACCGGCGCGGCCATTGAGCTCGGCAAACGGGGAGACGTAGACGTGGTCCTCGTTCATGCCGAAGAACAGGAGCTGCGGGCCGTGAGCGACGGCTTTTTCGTGGACCGCCGCGAGGTGATGTACAATGATTTTCTCATCATCGGTCCGCCCGAAGATCCCGCGAACATCCGGGGCATGAAGTCCGCGGGAGAGGCTTTTTCGCGGATCGCCGGGAAAGCCTCCTTGTTCGTCTCGCGGGGGGACAAGTCCGGAACGCACACGAAAGAGTTGTCGCTCTGGAACAAGGCCGGGATTGATATCAAAGGCAAAGCGTGGCGCCTTGAGGCGGGGCAGGGGATGGAGAAAACGCAGCGCATCGCGAACGAAAAGCGGGCCTACACGCTCACCGATCGCGGAACCTGGCTGGCGACGAAAGACAAGGACAAACTCGATATGACGGTGGTCCTGGAGGGGGATCCCGCGCTGTTCAATCAATACGGGGTCATGGCGGTGAATCCCGAAAAACACAAGCACGTAAAGCACAAAGAGGCCATGGAGTTTGTGAACTGGCTTGTTTCAAAGGAAGGCCGGACGGCTATCGGGGCATTCAGGGACACGAACGGCAACCGGTTGTTTATTCCGAATGGGCGGTGAATTCGCATACCATGGATATGCTCATCGAAGGTTTTAAGCGGGCCTTTTCTCTCATCGTTCGTTTCGATCCCGAACTGATCGATATTATTCTCCTGTCCCTCAAGGTCTCCGGTCTCGCCTTAGTCATTGCGACCTTCACGGGCCTGCCTCTCGGCGCTGTTCTGGGGTTGAAACGGTTCCCGGCCCGCGGGACGATCATCAGCCTCATGAACACGTTCATGGGACTTCCTCCGGTCGTTGCCGGTCTTTTTCTCTACCTGATGCTTTCGCGCAGCGGTCCTCTCGGCTTTTTGGGGCTGCTCTACACTCCAGGCGCCATGATCCTGGCCCAAACGATCCTTGCTTTTCCTATTGTCGCATCGCTTACGCACTCCGCGGTCCTGAATGTGGACCCGATCATCCGTCAGGCGGCCATGACGCTCGGGGCGTCGCCGTATCAGGTCACGCGGAGGGTCATTGCCGAAGCGCGCTATGGAATACTCTCCGGCGTCATTGCCGCCTTCGGGCGGGTGACGGCCGAGGTGGGCGCGATCCTGATCGTTGGCGGGAACATCGCGGGACTGACGAGGGTCATGACCACGGCAATCGCCCTTGAGACGGACAAGGGAAATTTCGAGCTTGCGCTTGCGCTCGGCGTCGTTCTTTTATTCCTGTCATTGCTGATCAATAGCGCGCTCCACCTGATGCAGAGAAAGGGGGCGGTTCATACCGGACAATGGGCCTGAATCTAAACGTATCCGGGCTGCACAAAACGTACAACGGCAAGGCCGCTCTCAAGGACTGCTCCTGCGGCTTTGCGCGGGGCGGCGTGTATGCCCTCATGGGACCGAATGGAAGCGGCAAGTCCACGCTGCTTCGGGTCTGCGCACTTATCGAGCCGATCGACCGGGGTGAGCTTATCTATCTTGACGAGAGAAATCCGCTTCCCCATGATATTTCCCTGAGACGCAGGATAACCCTGGTGTTGCCGCGCGTCGGCGTATTCAATACGACGGTTTTCAAGAACGCCGCATACGGGCTGACCGCGCGCGGCGTCGGGAAAACCGAAATTGAGCGAAAGGTCAATACGGCGCTTGCGGCGGTCGGGTTGACGCAAAAAAAACACGAGAAGGCGCTTACGCTTTCCAGTGGAGAAACGCAGCGGCTCGGCCTCGCCCGGGCCCTGGCGCTGGATCCGGAAGTCCTGTTTCTTGATGAGC
>JANONA010000358.1:0-3108 GCA_031420575.1 Nitrospirota bacterium
TCGCCGGTGATGCTCCCTCCAAGGCGCAGCGTGGCCGCGAATATCTCCTTGACCGCCGCCCCCGCCTTCGGCATATCCGCTTCGTCGATCATGATATTCGTATGGATATTGCCGTCGCCGGCGTGGCCGAAATTGACGATCATGAGGTCGTGGCGCTTCGCAATGTCGCTGATCTCATGCAGGATATCCGCTATTTTGCTCCTCGGGACCACAATATCCTCGTTCACCTTTTTCGGTTTGATGGTATAAAGCGCGGGAGATATCGAGCGGCGGGCTTTCCAAAGCTGATCCCGCTCCGACGCGCTCTCGGCCCGTTTCACGCGCACCGCTCCGGCACGGGACATGATCTCGGAGATTTTTTCGATTTCACGGGTTGTGGACTCGGTGGGCCCGTCCACTTCCACGAGCAGCATGGCGCCCGCGCCAAGGGACAGGTCTTCCTTGAGATAGCTCTCCACGGCCCGGAGCGCGGCCTGGTCGACGAATTCGAGCGCCCGTGGAAGAATACCCTTTGCCATGATGTCCGATGCGGCGGCAGCCGCGCTCCGCGCATCGTTAAAAAATGCGGCCAACGTCCGCACACTCTCCGGCAGGGACAGGAGCTTCACGATAATTTTAGTGACCACGCCGAGCGTGCCTTCGGACCCCACCATGAGCTTCGTGAGGTCATAGCCTGCCACGCTCTTGACCGTGCGCGCTCCGGTATTGATGATCTCGCCGGTCGGCAGCACGACCTCCAGTCCCAGCACATAGTCCTTGGTGACGCCGTACTTCACGGCGCGAAGGCCGCCCGCGCATTCAGCCACATTCCCGCCCAGGGTGCAGAACGTGCTGCTCGCCGGGTCCGGTGGATAAAAGAGTCCGCGAGACTCGACCTCGCGCTGCAGATCGCCGGTGATGACGCCCGGCTCGACCACGGCGATAAAATCCTTTTCATCGATTTCAAGAATGCGGTTCATCCGTTCGAGTGACAGGACGACACCGCCCTGGATCGGCACTGACCCGCCGGACATGCCGGTCCCCGCGCCGCGCGGCACCACCGGGAACCGTTCCCGGTTGGCCAGCCTGAGTATCTCCGATATTTCTTGGGACGAACGAGGGCGCACCACGACCCAGGGGAGCGACTCCCGCTGCGTGGCGTCATAGGAATAGACGACCAGCTCTTCAGGTGAGGTGGAGAAGTTGGCGGGACCGACGATTGACTTCAGTTCTTTGAGAATAGATGGTTTAAGCATGAGTGGTGTTTGTCCAATCGAAGTGAATCCCGCAATGCTGCATCATTGGCGGATGCATTATCTTATCAGTCTCTGCTGCAGAATGTCCCGCAGCTCCCTTCTACCGTCTAAGACGCAATGTATAAAAACAGATTCTTCAGCTACCTCATAGATTATCCGGTATGGCTTAAAAAAAACCTCCCGATATTCACGTATGTCAAGCCGTTCCAATTCAGGAGGGTAATGTCCTCTCAAGGGAGAACTTTGCAGACTCAGTATGACCTGTTCGATGTTCTGAGACAGCCTTTCAGCCTTCTCTTCGGAATCATTGCGTTTGACGTAGAGGTAAATATGATCTATGTCTTTTTCCGCATCTTCGAGAAGAAAAACCGCGAATACTTTTGTCATTTTGATGCCGCCCATTTTTTCCGCAGATCCTTGAAAGCCCTCGTAACAGGTTTAAACCTCCCTCCCTCAAGGCTTTTTTTGCTCTGGGCGAGGATCTTGAGGAGAGCAAGACTCTCCTGAAGATCCTCATACTCGCTGATGCCCTGAATAACCGCCTTTGCCTCCCCATTGAGGGTGATAAAAACAGGACTTCGGGTTTCTCCGATATCTCGGATAATTTCAGAGGCATGCGTTTTAAAGTAGCTTATGGGTTTCACTGCTTCGCTTAATTTCATGGTTATTCTCCTTCGGTCGTCAAGTCTTAATATAGTATAAATTAAGGTCTAATAAATTGCAACTCCTGATTTGAGGAAAGAGAAAGAAAAGGCAGGCCGAATAGGCCTGCCGAATCTCATAACGCGGGGATGAGACGCGATGCTTCTCCGCGTCGTTCTCGATCCCCTTGTTAGGCAGCCTTTTGAAGTTCCTTGGCTTCATACTCCGGAAACATGATGATTGCAGGGTGGACATCAAATGCTTTCGCGAGTTGTTCCACGCGTCTTTTGCCGATCTCCACACGGTCATTTTCCAAGAGGCTGAGATTAGTCGCATTAATGCCTGAGTGTTTTGCAAGTTCAGCTTGCGTCCAACCCTTTAGATCCCGAAGCATCCGGATGACCTCACCCGAAGTCAATTTAGCATGAGGCTTCGCCGGAACGAATTCATTGCGTTTACGTATCTTCATGTGCCCTCCTAGTAATTGTGCGGGGTTATCTCAAGAACAAATACTGTGACAATTTCCTTTTCTACGCTATAAATGACTCGGTACTGCAAACTCAAGCGTGAAGAACGCTGACCTGCTCGGTCTCCCTTAAGCTTTTCGTCGTGAAACCCGGGGAACTCGCGTAGCTTGTCAGGGCCGTGCCTGAATACGAGGCTCTTCCAGAGTTCGTATTTCTTAACGACCGCCGGTGGAATTTTTCGGCACGTTTTGTCGATGTCGTGATGTTCTCTTATCCGCCACATTGTCGTTTATAATAACTTATTAAACTTAATAGGTCAAGTTGATTCTACGGGTAGTTGCGCAATGGCTCATCTGGTGGTCTTAATTGGAATTTTGCTGCCCATGTAACAGGTAATTGCCGGAAGAATTGATTGGGGGAGTTGTAAAGCTCGGGGAGTCATCAGGGTCACATCTTGTATTTTGATATATGTACTCGAATAGCAAGATACAAGACGCGACCCTATAGGTTCTTTCGTAGGTTCTTTCGGAATCATTGCGTTTGACGTAGAGGTAAATATGATCTATGTCTCTTTCCGCGTCTTCGAGAAGAAAAACCGCGAATACTTTTGTCATTTTGATGTCCGCCGGTTCTATAGCGAAGTGCAACACTTGGGGGTAGTTATGCTATCCTAAGTGTCTATGCTAAAACTATATAAGCAACTGTCCCAGGAAGAACGTGAGCATATAGCTCACCTGCTCTCGGAGGAAAATAGTCTCGGGGAT
>JANONA010000359.1:0-3174 GCA_031420575.1 Nitrospirota bacterium
TGTCCGTCACGTCCACGCCCGACCGTTTCGCAGCCGCCATCTGGAGCTTCCGGTCGATCATGTCCTCGAGGACTAAGCGGTCGTCGCGCCAGGCCTCGCTTTTCTTCAGGGCCGCCTCGCGCTGGAGGTCGCTCAGGGTGATGATCTCATCGTTTACCACCGCGACCACCCGGTCCACGACCACGGACCCGCTCGCGGCGCCCTGCATGGCGCTCATGAGAAGAATGCCGATCATGGTAAGGATTGAAAGTAGATGTTTGTTCATGGCGCTGCTCCTTGCTGTATTCCGAGATATTTCTGTTGGGTCTCGTAAAACTTTGCCGCCGACATCATCTCTGCCTCGGCTTCGGGATGGAAGCGAACCGGTTTCATCCGAGCGCCGCATAGCCTCGGGCGAATACATCCTCGGCGTCACGCAACTCCACCGACCCCTCATCCACCTCGCGACAGCGCTTGCGCACTTCCTCTCGCCAGGCGGAAGACAGGGTAACTTCCGGTTCTGAATCGAGGCTTTCGATGAGTTTTTCCGCCACGAAAGCACGCGTTTGCGGCGAAAGAGAAAGGACTTCCGCTATGATCGTGTCTATGGTTGTTTTCATGACAATATTATATACCGGTAGCGCACAGACGTCAATATGTTGAATTGAATCTCTTAGTTCAACGCGCGGGTCAGGGGCGCGGTTTGTGCGTCCCTCTGGACCGAATTGTTATAACTTTATTTTTATGAATTTGAGGACAGAATTATGACAGTATTCTCCTTCTATAGTGTACTTTATAAGTTTTTCAATGAGCATCCTGTACTCGTCGAGGGTTGCAATCGTATTAAAAGATATGTCCGGAACAGGCATAGAATCTTCATTGGAATGATCGTTGTAGTATTTTTCGTATTCGCTCCATGTCTTCTCAAACCGACTTCTTGCTTTGCCGATGAAGTAATATTTAAAATTCCACATGGATACTTTATGCGAAGTATATTGCCATCTGAGAAGTTCATGGATAGGCATATCCCCTTGATCAATACGCAGAAGAGCATCATCAAAGGACCGACGGAATTTTTCGGCAGCAGCATTAAACGAGATTATTTTATGAAATTCCAACTCTTTAGATTTGGAAAGGAAGTGGCTTGTAATAGCGGTTACGAGAACGCCAAGGAGGACATACATACCTTTTTCGATGATCAAGGGAATCTCCATTTGTTTTTAGATCCTTTTTTATGGGTTGGTTTTGGACTTTGTATTCTTTACTTCTTTCTTTATTACTTCATTCAATTGGTGGAAATATTCTTAGCGTTCCTACAGAAAATATATGATTCGTGGAGATAACGTAGAAGTCACCGGCGCTGCGCGGCTTCATCGCGCAGCGTCCGTGTGGACTGCCGGGTTGGGCTATAGAAAGCTAAGGGCGGCTTGACTAGATGAAGCCACACGTTTTTCTAGCTTTATTTTTCGATTGAAATATTCGACGACATCGGCCGGACAGCTTTCGACTAGAGACAGAACGTCGGCTGTTGTCTTAATCTGTATGAATTCACGTGAAGGGGAGTGGTAGACCAGTGCGGACTTACCCTGTTGAACAAGATTTAAGACGTTGTTCAGTGTCCCTTTGCTTTCGCCATCCCAGATCATGAAACCATAGTCAGCGTCTAGACTCATCTGGGCATCTTTCATCGCGTAGTAAGAAAAATCCTTCTTCTTGCCGCCTGAGTTGACGCATTTCAGCTGCCATCCGCCAACATTATTTCTACACTCGGCATCCATGCAGTAGACGACTACGTTCTTATAGCCGTCTTCGGCGAAGAACGTCTGCACAGCTTTATCGACCCCGTTGGCGTCACCGATGAGCACGGTATGTTTGTTGGTAATGAGATTTCGCAGGCGGGTTCTAATCGCAGGATTCAAACGCCCCAATTTCCTAGACCCACCGAAAAATACGTTGCTCATCTGTGCACCCTTGTCCGTGTTACCGCGAGAACATAAACCGATTTTGCACCGCCTTGCACTGTTAGAGCTGCTGTTGCTGCTTCAAGCGTAGCACCTGAACGGTAGAGGTCGTCAACGAGAAGCACAGTTTTTGAAGCAACCTGCTGTTTGTCGGCGCGAAATGCGTCTTCCAATATCTGTTTTCGAACTTCTGGATCAGATACTGATTTCAGCTCACTCGTGTCCTTGCTTTTTACAAGAGCAGTAGCCGAAAATCCAGTGCCAAGCCCAAGAGCCAACCCATTCGCTAGCTGATTCGTTACTGTTCTTGTCGGGTTCGATGGGGGCACAGGGACAATCAAGTCAAAGCGACCTTGGGCTCTCTCGCGAAGATATTCAACCGTCGCACTGAGAATTTTTTGCAAGGCACTTTGATCGCCTCGATATTTGAACTGATACAGGAGTTCTCCGATTTCGCTTCGCGTATTGTCGAAGATCGGGTGGCCGAACTCGTTCTGACCGACAATTTGACTCGCGACTGTATGCCAGTCCAAGACAATCCCGGCTTTCCAAGGCCCTTTCACTCCTTGCGGATGAAGCATCATTACTCTCTCCCTGCCCAACGTAAAGTTAAGGGGCGCCGCGCTTTTGCGGCGTCCCGCTTGAACGACGGGTTGGGCGTATCAAATGCAGAAGACATCTTTTACCCAAGAATCCGAATTTTGAAATGGGCCATGAACAGAAGCAGTGCAACCTTTGATTGGAACTTTTCGACTGAAATCTTTATCAGTAATCCAATTTACATAGGCTCGCCACTCTTCATGATCTACAGCTTTGACAATTCCAAGAGCGCGAATCTCAATTTCTGATGAGCCTTGACCAAGCATTTTTTTGACGGCGAGCCTATCTCCTGGCCTAATTTTTAGAAAACGATCCCTCTGCGATTTGACAGAATTTCCAGCATCTGTACTTGAGTCATATTCAACTTTTGGATCCCAGCAGTACCAGTAGCCACGCTCCAAAAATGTGCCCAGTACATCATCTGAGCCGCCCCACATTGCACCAACCACCCAATAGTTGCTCATAAATCACCTCGGAAAAATTAGTGACGTCCAACGCGCGGGTGAGCCGCGAGCTGTTCGCGGCGGACTCGACCCGCTGGTTGGATTATTATATCGGATTTCGTGCTGCTCTATTTCCTTTGAAACTCATTTATTGTGGCTACTTCACATTACTTAGAATCTTTGTTTTTTAT
>JANONA010000360.1:0-4572 GCA_031420575.1 Nitrospirota bacterium
CTCAAGCCGCTCAGCGTTTTGCGCATCCATGATTATGGCGCCGCGCATGTTGCCGCCTGATAATGCCGCACCGCTGCTCAGAAAATGAATTGCCGCATCCGCCGCCTTACGAGAAACACCGGAGCGTTGAAGCACGCGGGATGCGGCAGCGTGTCCCGTGCTTCTCTCGGGAGCATTCAGCGTCACGACGTCAAGCGCTGTCAGCGTGCGGAGCGGCATATCTCCGATAGTGTCGATTTTCACTACTACGTGTTCCGGAGCAACGTTCTTTCTTTCGGCTCGTGTAATGAGCTCTTGGACGGTGCTGCTGATTTTATCCGATGAAACTATCCGTTCAGCGCCGGAGATATGCCTATTGCCTGCCGAGGCCCTCATGCGGATGCTGTAAAGGTTGTTCATTGGTATCATAAAATAGAAAACCCTTCAGGTGTTTTTTTGTTTATCTTTTCCGTGAGATTCAGTGGCCTTTTCCGTGGTAAATTAGTTCAAATATTCAGTCCGAGGTCGTTGATCATCTGCAAATCTTCCTCCGGGTCCAGGCCGGAGGTCGTAAGATAATTACCGATCATGAATCCGTCCGCGCCGGCCATAAATATCAGAGGATGAAGTTGGCCGAGAGACGCAGCCCTGCCGCCGCAAATGCGTATCTCTTTTCCCGGCAGGATCAGGCGGAACAGGGCAATAGCATGGAGCGCTTCAAGAGGCGTGATGGCGGTTATCTTCTCGAGTGGCGTTCCCATGATGGGCATCAAAAAGTTGATCGGCACGGAATCCACGTTGATATCCCGCAGGGTGAAGGCCATCTTAATCCGGTCATCCATACTTTCGCCCATACCCAGAATGCCGCCGCTGCACGCGGAAAGGCCCAATGAACCGGCATGGCGCAAGACCTCAAGCCGCTCATCAAAGGAGTGGGTAGTGCAAACGCGGGGAAAATACTCCCGCGACGTTTCGATGTTGTGATGATAGCGGTGGAGGCCGGCGTCCCTCAGAAATGAGAGCTGATCTTTCGTGAGCGTCCCGAGCGTGGCGCAGGGAGAAAGGCCTATTTCACGCACTCGTTGGATGCCCTTTGCGATGTTGTTGAGGTCGTCGCCGGAATCGATCCCGCGGCCGCTGGTGACAATGCAGAACCTTTTGGCGCCGTTCTTTTTTGCGCTTGCGGCGGCCTCAGCCATGCGGTCAACGGAGATAAGCGGATAGACCGGAGCATTGGTGCAATGATGGACCGACTGCGCGCAATAAGAGCAATCTTCACCGCACGCGCCGGACTTAGCGTTGACAATTGAGCAGATATCCACGGTTTCACCGCGGAAATGCCGGCGCACCCTTCCCGCTGCCGCGAACAGGTCCCAAAGATCGGCGCCCGCGGCATGTGACAGCTCGGAAGCGGACAGAGAATCAAGATTGTTGCCGCTCAGAACATTGTCCAGAACATCGGAAATGAGCCGCTTCATCACCATAGCCATGGCCTCTCTTTTACCGTATGCCGGGATAATTGTCAACCTAATTGTGATGATATGGTTAACAATTCAATAAAGGAGGATTATAAACACAACCAGGGGCTTTTATCGCGGAAAACGCAGAGGAAATCACGGCAGGAACGAACAGGCGAGGATGGCTGTTATTTCAGATCGGAAACAATATCATTTACCTTCTGTTCCATCATCGTCTTGATGGACTCCAGGGAGACGGGATCGGTTGCCTCAAAGCGCATTACCAGGACGGGTTGTGTGTTTGAGGCGCGGATGAGGCCCCAACCCTTTTCGAATACTGCACGCACGCCGTCTATCGTTATCACCTCGCGGGGTTTTTGCGGGAGGCCGTTTCCGGAGAGAAAAACCTCTTTTGCTTTTTCCACGACCTTGAATTTAATAGCATCAGGACAGTCAAAACGAATCTCCGGTGTATTAAAGGTACTGGGCAGGTCCGCAAGCAGCATGCTGAGCGCCGCATTGTTGCCCTGCGCGGACTTAAGGTTTTTGAGTATTTCGACGAGCCGGCAGGCGGCATAGATGGCGTCGTCGTAACCGAAATACCGGTCGGCAAAAAACAGATGACCGCTCATCTCACCCGCCATCGCGGCGTGGAGTTCCTTCATCCTGGCCTTGATCAATGAATGGCCTGTTTTCCACATGACGGCATTGCCGCCATGCGCCCGAATATCATCGTACATGACCTGTGAGCATTTGACCTCGGATACAAATGTGGCCCCCGGCAGCTTCCGCAGGATATCGCGCGAGAAAATGACCATGAGCTGATCGCCCCAGAGGATGTTCCCTTGCTCATCTACGACTCCGATCCTGTCCGAATCTCCGTCAAAGGCAATACCCGCATCGGCCTTCTCTGTTCGGACGGTATCGATCAAAGTGGTGAGATTCCCGGGGATCGTCGGATCAGGATGGTGGTTGGGAAACCTGCCGTCCGGCTCGGAGAAGAGCTCGATCACCTCACAGTTCATGCTGCGGATGATCTCGGGGGCAGCGAGCCCCGCTGTTCCGTTCCCTGAATCGAGGACGATTTTGAGCCTGTTCTCACGACCGGCTTTGAACAGATTCTTGAGATACGCGATATAATCCGGCATGATGAGCCGGTGATCGACCGTTCCGCAGGTTGTGGATTCTCCTGACTCCTGACCCCTGACCCCTGACCCCTGACCCCCGACCCCTGCCCCCTGACCCCCGACCCCTGCCCCCGCAATCATGAGCCGTCTGAGTTTCCGTATCTCTTCGCCGTAAATGGTCTCCCTGCCTACACAGAGCTTGAACCCGTTGAATTCAGCGGGATTATGGCTTCCGGTAATCATCACCCCCGCGCCCGGCTTGAGATGAAACAGCGAAAAATAAAGCGCAGGCGTTGGACAGAGGCCAATGATCGTCACATCAATGCCGGCGGTCGTAAGCCCCTGTACTATAGCATCGCACAATCTCGGGGAACTCAAGCGGGCATCATAGCCCACGGTGACGGTCGTGACCTTCTTCGGACGCAGATAAGCGGCAAAGGCCTGTCCCAGCATTTCTATGACCGGTGAGGTCAGATCGCGTTCAGCAATGCCGCGAATGTCGTATTCCCGGAAAATGTCAGTGTTGATCATATCGCTCATTTTTTTATCACTGGCGGCAATGGGCTGCGATTATTCTTTTCATGCCGGCGGTAATCGTCGTCGAACCGGACAATGTCGTCCTCTTTAAGATATTCACCGTTTTGCACTTCAATGATCTGTAACGGTATCTTGCCGAGGTTCTCGAGCCGATGCTTCGTGGACATGGGGATATAGGTGCTTTCGTTCGGATGCACATCGTAGACATTCTCGCCGTTGGTGACGCGCGCGGTGCCGGACACGACTACCCAATGTTCGCTGCGATGATTATGAAGCTGATGGGAAAGCTTGGTCCCCGGGTTGATGACAAGACGCTTAATCTTGTAACGATCTCCTTCTTCCAGAATAGTGTATGAACCCCAGGGCCGGTGGACCGTGGTGTGGATCAGATACTCGCCTGATTTCCGCTTTTTGAGTTCCTCAACGACTTTTTTAACATCCTGAGCCCGTTCCTTACTGCAGACCAAGGTCGCGTCCGGCGTATCAACCACCACCACATCCTTCAACCCGATCGTCGCGACTAATCTTTTTTCAGCATAGACAATGGAATCCCTGCTGCCGATATCGATGACGTTGCCGACAATAACGTTCCCTGATGCGTCTCGCTCCGCTACGTCATCCAGCGCGGTCCAACTTCCCACATCGGACCAGCCGATGTCGGCGGGGATGACCGCGGCCCGGTCGGTCTTCTCCATCACGGCGTAATCGATGGAGATGGATTCAAGTTTCTTAAAGACCTGATTGATCACCTCGGTTTCCCTGTCCGTGCCGATGCTCTTCTGGATCTCCATCAAACCCGTATAGAGGGCAGGCGCATGTTTTTCGATTTCCCGCAGAAACACACGTGTTTTCCAGATGAAGATACCGGTGTTCCAGTAATACTTCCCCTGTCTGAGGTATTCCCGGGCAGTCTCGATGTTCGGCTTCTCCACAAACGCTTCGACACTGCATACGTCCGCCTTGTTCAAGCTATCAGCTGCGAGCCATGAGCCTTGAACCGGTTCACCGGCCTTGATGTAGCCGTAGCCGGTCTCCGGTCGGTCGGGTTTGATCCCGAGGGTGACGAGATAATTATCAGCGGCAGCCTCCCCTGCTTTCCGGAGCAGGTTCAGGAATTCGTCAGCCTTGCGTATGAAATGGTCAGCGGAGAACACGAACATGATCCCCTCGGGGTCGATCCGGTTCAGGTGAAGCGCCGAAAGCCCCAAAGCAGGCGCGGTGTTCCTGGCTTCCGGTTCGAGGATGAAGTTTCCATCCCAGGTCCCGCCGAACCTTGCGGAGAGCTGCGTATTGATATCATCCGATAAGCCGTGGTTTGTGACGATAAAGATGTCTTCCCGTTTGAAGAGCGGCAGGACACGTTTTACCGTCTCCTGGATAAGCGTGTCCCCGGCGCCGATCCTGAGCAGCTGTTTCGGCATCGCTTCACGGGAGAGCGGCCAGAACCGTGTTCCGGAACCGCCCGCCATGAT
>JANONA010000361.1:0-2723 GCA_031420575.1 Nitrospirota bacterium
TCAAGGAGGTTCCATGAAGGTCATTGCGTTTAACGGGAGCGCCCGGAAGGAAGGGAACACCGCACTGCTTCTGAACACCGTGCTAAAGGAACTGGAGGCCGAGGGGATCGGGACGGAAATCTATCACCTTGCCGGAAAGCCCATCCAGGGCTGCATCGCCTGCTACAAATGCTTCGAGAATAAGGACCGGAAGTGCGCCGTGGAGAAGGACATCATCAACGAGTGTGTCGCGAAGATGGATGCGGCAGACGGCATTCTGCTCGGCTCGCCCACGTATTTTGCCGACGTCTCGGCAGGCATGAAGGCGCTCATCGAGCGGTGCGGTATGGTCTCCCGCGCGAACGGCGACATGCACAAGAGAAAGGTCGGCGCCGGGGTGGTCGCGGTCCGGCGGGCCGGCTCCATGCACGTGTTCAGCTCGCTTAACCACTTCTTCCTCATCGGCCAGATGATCATTCCCGGATCGAGCTACTGGAATATCGGAAGAGGGAAGGACGCCGGAGAGGTAGCGAACGATGAGGAAGGGATGAATACCATGAAGGCGCTCGGCCGGAACATGGCCTGGTTGCTGAAGAAGATCCATAATTAGGCATGAGGCGCGTCAAGGATGGGGGAAGCTACATAAGGTTCGGCGACGGTCTCTGGATATGATAGCCCTGGGCATAGTCAATGCCGGCAGAGTCGATCTCGTTCATGATTGATTCGCTCTCCACATACTCGGCAATGGTCTTGATGTTGAGGCGGCTGGCGAGGGCCGCTATGCTGGTGACGATCTCCCTTTCCATCGTGCCGTTCGCACCCATGGTCCGGATGAACTCGCCGTCCACCTTCAGATAGTCGACGGGGAAGTTCTTGAGATACTGGAACGAGGAATAACCCGCCCCGAAGTCATCAATGGCAAACCGGAAACCCTCATCCTTCAGCGTGCGGACGAAGTTCTCGAACAACCGGACGTTCTTGACCGTGTCCCGCTCGGTGATCTCGAAGACCATGTTTCCCGGATCGATGGCGTAATCGCGGAACAGGGCGCGAATGGTGGGCATGAAATCGCTGATCACCATGGCTTTGGGAGAGAGGTTCAGGAACAGCGTGCCGGTATAATGCTTCTCCGTCACCATGATGAACGCCTGCTCGATGAGCTGGTAGTCGATCTTGCCGATGGCGCCCATGCTCTCCGCGGCCTCGATGAAGTCAGCCGCCGGGATCACTCGCTCGCCCTCGATGATCCTCGTCAGCACCTCGTAGGCCATAATGGACCTGTTCTTGACGTCGACGATGGGCTGGAAGTAGGGAACGATCTTCTTCTTCCGGCGCTGGAGCGCATCGAGGATCATGATGTTCTTCTCGCCGAGGTGCTTGAGCATCTCCACGTTGTCGCCGTCGCTCGGAAAGGCCATGTTGTCCTTGCCCGACGATTTTGCCTGGCCCAGCATGCTGTCCGCAAGCAGGAACAGGTCCTTTGCGTTCTGTGCATGACTGGGGAACACCGCCACGCCGATGGAGATCGTTTCCTGTACGATGGCGCCGTCCGGGAGTGTGATCGAGTGGCTTCGCAGGCCGTCCATGAGCCTCTTGGCGACGATGTGGGCCTGCTCCTCGTCGCACACGGGAAGTATGGCGGTAAAATTATCGCCGGCGAAACGGGCGGGGATGTCTCCTTTGCGGACAGCGGCCCTCAGGATGTCTGAAAAATCCTTCAGAAAGCGGTCGCCGACCTCATGACCGTACGTGTCGTTGATGATCTTGAAATTATCGACGTCTATGTGCAGGAGTGAAAACTTGTACTTCTGTCGCATGGACCGCTGGGTCTCGTGCTGGAGCAGGTCCCAGAAGGTGTGCTGGTTATACAGGCCGGTAAGGGGGTCCCGCGTTTCCGCATCTTTCGCGTATTTTGTCAGCGCCCTGAGGAGGACGATCGTGCTCACGACGGGGAATGGAGAGATTGAAAGGATCGCGATGGTTATGGCCGTGAGCGCCGCGGACATCGCGGAACCGTAGGCGAGCAGAACGACCGGCATCGCCGCCATCATGAACGATACGATGGCTGCGCCGTACAGGAGAAAAGCCTTTATTCGTTTCGCGTTTTTTGTCATTTTTGGCAACAGTCCGCAAAAAAAACGATACTATTTGCTGATCCTGATATTGGTAAGCATATACGGTATGCATCATCTTGTCAAGGGAATGACAATTTAAGTGGGGCTATAAACGCCAATAACCGGTTTGATAAACCCATAACTGAAGCATTATCCCAAAGACTATTTTCCCCTTGCATTCCTCCGGCTACTGTGTTAAAAAGTATACAACACTCTGGGAAATTCCTTTAAGAGTGGGCATTTTTTGCCCACTCTTTTTATTTGGGGGCTTGAATGTCCGATGCAGCTGAGCAGATCCGGCGGATACTGGATCCGATCCTTGAATCCATGGGTTTGTCGCTCTGGGAAATGGAGCTCCAGAAACAGGGACCGCAGTTGCTTCTCCGGATATATATAGACCGGGAGATCGGCGGTGTCACCCTGAACGACTGTGAGACCGTGAGCAGGGACCTGGCAGCCGTGCTGGATATCGAGGATATTATTCCGCGCGCCTATACGCTCGAAGTATCGTCACCCGGTCTCGACCGGACACTCTCGAAGCCCGAGCACTTTGTCCGATTCACGGGGAGCATGGTCAAGATAAAGACCTACCAGCCCATGAATGGCCGGAAGGTCTTCCGCGGCAAGCTG
>JANONA010000362.1:0-12417 GCA_031420575.1 Nitrospirota bacterium
CGACAGTGACCGACTCGGGAGGCCTCCATGGTTGATGCCGGAACTATTGAAAATATATCGCTCTTCGATGGGCTGAATGACGCGGAGCGCATGATCATCGCCGGCGCGATGACGAGCGACACCTTTCCCGAGGGACACGTCGTCTATCGCGAACATGAGGTGAGCTGCGCGTGCATCTACATCATCAGGCGGGGTAAGGTGGACGTGTACAAGATGAACACCGACGGAGAACGCCTTTCCCTGGCCGTCTTGAAGGCAGGGAACTTTTTCGGAGAATTCTCCTTTTTCGACCACAAGCCTCATTCGGCCAGCACCGTCGTCGCGGCGCCCGATACCGTGGTGTTGTCGCTCCAGAGGCTCGATTTCGACCTGCTGGCGGAGGCGTATCCGGCGATCGGATACAAAATCCTGGTCAACATCATCAATGAAATCAGCTCAGTCATCCGGCGGATGAACTCCAGCTACATCGACATGACCGGCTACATGTTCGGCCGGTTGAAGAGGTGAGCAGGCCGGGGAGCGGCGAGCCCCGTATTGCTCCTGGGCGTGATGCTCATGGCGTCGGCCTTTTGCTTCAAGATCGCGGCCGCACCCTTTCCCATAGAGTGCCCCAGGTTTGAACAGAGTTCCCGCAAGGAGGTAACATAATGTCAAAAATACTCGTGGCAGAAGACAGCGCCACTGAACTTCAACTGATAAAGGACATTCTGAAAGAGACCAGCCATGAGGTCATCACAGCCGGGGACGGAGAGGAGGCCGAGGCAAGGGTGCGGAATGAGGCTGTGGATATGGTGATACTGGATGTCATCATGCCGAAAAAGAACGGCTTTCAGGTATGCCGGGACCTGAGAATGGATCAGCGGTTCAAGGACCTTCCCATCATCATGGTGACCTCAAAGGACCAGGAAAGCGACAAGGCGTGGGGGCTCAAGCAGGGCGCCACTGAATACCTTACAAAACCCTTCACACCTATCGATCTGCTGATCGCCGTCAAGAAGCACCTGAAGAAAAAATAGCGAGGCGAAATGCCGCGGGACGCAAAACATGCGCCGTACGTTCAAACACCTATCCACGAGGAGAAAGGATTAAACCATGAAAATCGCTCTCTCGGAGTTCATTGCGGAAATCAATCGGAGCAGGAAAAACGGCCTTCTCTCCATCAACGTAAAAAACGCTAATACGCTGTTCAAGCTGTTCTTTCGCGACGGTGAGGTTTACCACATAACGTGCGGTAATGTCAGAGGCGCGGATTGTCTGGCACAGGTGACGGGCAGCGATTTTGCGGAATACTTTTTTATGCCCAACATGGTGTTAAAAGTTCACGATGAGAACCTGCCTTCGCTTGCGGACATCATCCAGTGTTGCAGCGCCGCTGGCTCAGCCGTAGAGGTATCGCCCCATACGGGAAAGGGGGGCCAGACAGCCGGCGCCCGGGACGGCAGCAGCCTCCCGCCGGCGCTGGAGGACCTCAAGCTGGCGCTGATCAGGCAGATCGGCCCCGCGGGCGCCAAGGTGATGTCGCGGATCGTCGAGCAGAAGTGGCAGGCTTCGTCGCCGCCCACACGGGAAGGCCTCCTTCGCCTCGTCGAATTCCTGAAAGACGAAATAGAGAATCCCGACGATCGTAACGAATTCCTCAAAGAGGCAGCCAAGATAATTTCATAACGAATACTAAGGAGGGAATACAGAATGAAACAAGGTCTGAAATCTAAAACAATTCTTCCGGTGATAATCATCCTGGCGCTTGTCATGAGCGGCCTGGCGGTATTCAATTACGCCTCACAGGTCTCGTTCGTTAACGATGAAGCGGAGGAAACGCTCAAAGGCGTTCTCGGCACCGCTCACGGCATTCTGGACGCCCGGATGAACCTCTATCAGCAGATGGCCACCCTCGTAGCCGGCTTGCCTACCGCGGCCGACGCCTTCGGCAAAGACGATCGGGGAAAGCTCCTTTCCGAGTTTCTTCCGGGATTTGAAATTCTGAAGAAAAAATTCGGGCTTGCCCAGTTTCAGTTCCACAAGCCTCCCGCCATGTCGTTTTTACGGGTTCATCAGCCGGAAAAGTATGGAGACGACCTGTCTTCATTCAGGTTTACGGTCCTCTCCGTGAACGAGAAGCGGGCAGGGGTGCGGGGGATCGAGATCGGACGCGCCGGTATCGGGCTCCGGGGGGTTGAGCCGGTCTTCTCGAAGGGAAACCATGTGGGGTCCGTGGAGTTCGGCGGCGACCTGGGGCCGGCCCTTGAGGACGCGAAGAAGGTGTTCAACACCGAAGTGGTTGCGCTGATCTCGCAGGAAGCCGCGACTCAGGTATGGCAGGAGTGGCAAAAGAACTTGAAGCCCATCGGGAATTACGCCCCCTTATATTCCACCAACCCCGCATTGACGCAGGGGATCATACGGCCTGAAACGCTGGCGGCGGCGAAGGCCGCGGGACGTGCCGCGTATATCGACCGTGCCGCCGCCGCCGGCAGAGAGTATTATATCGCCGTCTCGCCGCTCACCGACTACTCCGGCAAGGAAGTCGGGTTTCTCGGTATTCTTATGGACCGAACAGCGGTTCTGGCCAAGATCAGAAGAACGCTGATAATCAACATCGCGGTCTATATGTCAATTCTGCTGCTGGTCTCCGTGGTGATCAACATCAGTCTGAGGAAAAGCGTCCTCAAGCCGGTGATCGCGTTGACGAACGCGGCCGATGCCGTATCCATGGGCAAGTTGTCCGAAAAAATAGAGATCAAATCGAATGATGAACTGGAGACCCTCGCCAAATCCCTGGACCGGATGAGGGTAAGCATGAAGAAACTGCTGGAATAAGCCGAGGGGATTGCCATGGTAGAATGCAGGGACACTGAATCATTCACGAGATCAGCGTCGTGATCCGGAGAATGAATGCAAGTTATATCGACATGGCCGGCTACATGTTCGGGAGAACAAAGCGGTAGCTATGGTGAGCGACGACGTCAAAGAACGGATGCGGCTGGCGGCCCTCCGCTATCCGGACTCGCGGGCCGCGCTGCTTCCCGCCCTTCACCTTGTCCAGGGAGAGCTGGGGCACGTGACCGACGATGCCATGCGGTTCATCGCGGGGGCGTTGAATATTCCCGAGTCCGAGGTGTACAGCACGGCGACGTTTTATTCGCTGATCAGGCTTCGGCCTTCGGGCAGGCACGTTATTTCCATCTGCCATAATCTAACCTGCACGCTCCTCGGGGCCGAGCCGCTCATCGCGCATTTGAAGCATAAACTCGGCGTCGACGAGGGTGAGGTCACGGCTGACGGCAGGTTTTCCTATCAGCGGATCGAGTGCATCGGCAGATGCGACGGCGCTCCGGCCATGCTGGTGGATGACGATTATCACGGCGATCTGACGCCGGAAAAGATCGACCGGATACTGGAGCGATATACATGATGCAAATTTTTAAGCGGATAGGCATCCCCCGCGCCGCCGACATCGATGTTGCCATGGCGCACGGAGCGTATGAGGCCGTAAACAGCGCGTACGGGATGCGGCCTTTGGATGTGATCGATGAGGTGAAGCGCTCCGGTCTGCGCGGCAGGGGCGGAGCGGGCTTTCCCACCGGCGTCAAATGGGGCTTCGCGGCCATGGACCCCAAGACGCCGAAATATCTCATCTGCAACGCTGACGAAGGCGAGCCGGGAACCTTCAAGGACCGATGCATCCTCGAAGGCGATCCTCACCTTCTGATCGAGGGGATGCTCATCGCAGCGTATGCCATCGCAGCGGAGCGGGGATATATCTACCTGCGCGGCGAATACCCGGCTGCGGCGGCGATTCTCAACAAGGCCATAGCGCAGGCGTACGCGAGGGGATACCTCGGCGGCAACATCCTCGGAAAGGGCGTGACCTTCGACCTGTCCGTGCACCGGGGCGCAGGCGCGTACATCTGCGGAGAGGAGACATCTCTTATCGAGTCTCTTGAGGGAAAGCGTGGCCAGCCGCGCCTCAGGCCGCCGTTCCCGGCAAATGCGGGCGTCTGGGGAAAACCAACGGTGGTGAACAATGTGGAGACCCTCGCCAATATTCCCGCGATCATTGCCGGCGGCGGCGATGCCTATTCGAGGATCGGCGCGGAGGGCTCGCCGGGCACGAAAATTTTCTGCGTGAGCGGCGCGGTAAACAGGCCGGGCGCATACGAGCTTCCCCTGGGGACGACGCTCAGGGAGATCATCGATGTCTCCGCGGGCGGCATCAGGGGCGGGAGGAAGCTCAAGGCGGTCATACCCGGCGGGGCGTCCACGCCCATGCTCACGGCGGAGCATCTCGACGTAAAGATGGATTTCAACTCCTTGCTCGCCGCAGGCTCCATGCTCGGATCCGGAGCGGTGATCGTGATGGATGATACGACCTGCATGGTGCGCGCAGCGGCCGTTCTCGTCAGGTTCTTCGAGCACGAGTCGTGCGGCAAGTGCGTGCCCTGTCGCGAGGGCATGGGCTGGCTCCATCAGATCTATTCCCGCATGCTCAGGGGAGACGGTCGGGAAGGAGACGTTGAGCTCCTGTTGAGCATTTGCGGGAAGGTGCAGGGGAAATGCTTCTGTCCCTTAGGCGAGGGCGCGGTCCAGGCGGTGCTCTCGAGCCTCAGGCTCTTCTGGGACGAGTATGAATGGTGTGTTTGGCAACACGGGTGCGGCAAAAAGCGCTGTAAGGAAAGGATGCCTGTAAACAAAGACCAAATGACCGGCGGCGAATTTCAAGCAGTATTCACTACCCAAAAGGCAAACGAAACAACAGCATGAAGTTTCATCAATTGGAGCATTTGGATATATTTGTAATGGGGTATTTACGTTTTTTTACCGGTTCATGAATATCCGAAGGTCATATGCAGATTACACTTACAATTGACGGAAAAACCGTGAAGGTAAGCCCCGGCGCGACCATCCTCGAGGCCGCAAACGCCGCGGGGGTGCGGATCCCCACGCTGTGCCACGATAACAGGCTCCACCCCTACGGCGTGTGCAGGATCTGCATGGTGGAGATGGAGGGGCCTCCGCGGAGGATGCTCCCGGCGTGCGCGACGGCGACGGCCGAGGGCATGGTTGTGCATACCATGAGCGCTGTCGTGGTGGAGGCGCGGAAATCCATCCTTGAACTGCTGCTCATCAACCATCCCCTTGATTGCCCGGTCTGCGACAAGGCCGGTGAGTGCCGTCTCCAGGATCTGGTGCACGAGTACGGCCTCGGCCCGGGCGCGTTCGCCGAGGAAAAGAGAACAACACCCTCCGACTACGCGTCACCTGTCATTGAACGAAACCAGAACCGCTGCATCCTCTGCGGCAAATGCGTCCGGATCTGCGCTGAGGGGTGTGCTGTCGGCGCACTGGCATTTGCCGGACGGGGAGGACATGCCCGCGTCAGCGCCGCCTTCGGCAGTTCGCTGGACTGCGAGTTCTGCGGAGAATGCGTTGATATCTGCCCCGTGGGCGCGCTTACCACAAAACAGTCCAAGCACAAGGTCAGGCACTGGAGCCTCGAACAAACGTCCTCTGTCTGCCTCTACTGCGGCTGCGGTTGCCCGGTCATCATGGACACGCGCAAAGGAGCGGTGGTGCGGGTGCGTCCGGCGGACAACCGTTATGTGTGCGCCAAGGGCCGTTTCGGCTGGGACGCCGTGCATCATGGAGATCGCCTCACCGCTCCGAAGATGCGGGTAGGCGGAGAACTCGTTGACTGCTCCTGGGACGAGGCGCTCTCGGTCGTCGCGACCAATCTCAAGGTCATCAGAAACCGCTGCGGCGCCGAGCGTATCGGCGGCCTCGGCTCCGTCAGGACCACGAACGAGGAAAATTATTTATTTCAGAAATTCATGCGAACCGTGGTCGGAACCAACAACGTGGACCTGCTCGGCCGGCTCAAGCTCCCGTACGGCCTGAACGCGGCCTTTTTTTCCGGAGAATTCACCAGGCTGAAAGACCACGACGTCATTCTTCTCCTCGACAAGGACGCGGGCGAGATCAACCCGCTTCTCGGCATCGAGCTCGCGCGGGCGGTGGACAGGCGCGGGAGCAAGCTTATTCTCAGCAGCCGCGGCCGCAGCAAGTTCAACAGAATTGCATCCGTTATCATCCCGCAGGAAACGGACGCCTCTCTTGCCTCCCTGTCAGCGGGCTTGCGAAGCGCGCGGAGAACCGTAAGCGACCGCATCAAGCAGGCTGTTGAGCTGCTCGCGTCCGCGGGGAGCGTAGCCGTCATACTGCCTCCACGGCTTTCGCCCGGCACGCTCGGCCTTGTGCAGGAACTCGCGGGTTACGTGAAACAGGTCACGTACTATCCCCTTGTCATGCGGGGAAACATACAGGGAGCGTTGGACATGGGGGTGCTGCCGGATTATTTTCCGGGGTATCAGGCAATAACGCCGGAGACCGCGGCCCGTTTCGGGAAACGCTGGAATGCCGCGCTCCCTGAAGCGCCCGGGATGAACGCCGTGGAGATGATGACCGGAACCGACCGCGGCAGCATTGCCGCGCTTTATATCATGGGCGATGACCCGGCGGGGAGCGATCCGAATCTCAAGGCCGCGCTCGGGAGGCTTGAATTCCTCGTTGTCCAGGATATCTTCCTGACCGAGACGGCAAAGATCGCGCATGTGGTCCTTCCGGCGGCAAGTTTCCTTGAGAAGAGCGGTACGTTCACCAACCTCGAGCGGCGGCTCCAGAGAATCGCGAAAGTGGAGGAACCTCTCGGAGAATCAAAGGCGGACGGGGAGATCATCCAGGCGCTTGCGCAGAGCATGGGCCATGACATGAAATATGCCTCCGCCGCGGACATCATGAAGGAAATCAAGATCGCTGCGCCGATGTATAAGGACCTCGCAGTAGGCGCCTGCTGGTCCCGGGAGCAATCGCCGCTGAGCGGCACGATTGCCGATCTTTCCCTTGCGTCCGATTCTATCGCGGCCCATGAAGTTATCACGGCGGGACGGCTGCTCTTTTCCTCCGGCGTCATGACCACCCGCTCGGCGGCGCTCGGAGGCATCAGGCAGTCTAAAACAAAAGAGCCTGATAAAGAAGCTCCTGAATCGCGTGTTCTGGAACTTCGCGAGCCGGCGAAAAACAGGAAGATTTCCATCCCCCTCGCCTCCTCATGACCGCCCGGAGCTCCTCTCATACCGCTCCATGAGATAGAACATCCCGCCCGCAAAGGCAACGAGTGCGATGATGATGATCCAGTGGTTCACTCCCAGGAGCTTCGGCAGCGTTGCCGTACCCATGCCCGATGAGAGATAGAAGCCTTCTAAGACCGGAAAGAGGATTGCGAACAGGAGAGAGCCCGCGCCGACCCCGAGCATCACGACCAGCGCATCGAGCCTTCCCGATGCCAGGCCGGCCATGGCAGTGCCGGGACAGTATCCACTCACGACAAAGCCGATGCCGAACAGCGCTCCGCCCGCGATCTGCGGCCAGAAGTAGGTCGGGATGATCCAGACCCTCTCCATGTCCAGAAGACCGAGGTCGGAAAGCAGATAGAGGCCCGTGCCCGCGACGATGATCGCGGTGAACATGACCTTGGGCACCGTGAAATCCCGGAAGTAGAAGACCCCGGTAATCTTATGCGGGTTTCCCAGCCCTCCCCGTTCGAGGGACAGGCCGAAGAAAAAGCCGAATACGACCGCCAATACGAGACTGACGGCTTCGCTTACTTCAAAGGGAGCAATCATGACCATAACCTCCTTCTAAAAAGCGCAACGGTAATGAAACCGGCGGCGAACATTGCGATCACAAATATCCATCCCGCCACGGCAAGCTGGGCGCCTCCCGTAAGGGCCACTCCGCTGGTACACCCGCGGGCCAGCCGGGCCGCAAAGCCGATGAGCATCCCGCCCGAGAACGCCGTGATCAGCCGTGTCCTCACACTCATGCCTGCGCTCTTATCCAGCATCACCTTGAAATTCCGGGTGGCCAGGGCGCTGGTCAGGGAACCAAGGAAAAGACCGATGAGCAGAAAAAGGTTCCAGTTTATGAGCGGCGCTATAGCATTCACATACTGGGCAAAATATTGCAATCGGCCGATAAACTCGGGAAGCACCGAATAGGCGCTGACGCCGGTTACAAGAGACATGGCGCCCGACGCGCCCAGCCCGCGTCCCGTGACATAGAACGTCGCCAAAAGGGTCAGGCCGAGACCTATCCCCGCAACATAGGGCGACCAATATCCATTGCTTTTCATGGCTACCTCCCTTTTTTTTCGTGCTCGCGTTCATCATCAAGTGGATTTCCGAACGGATCGAATTCGACTTTCCATACAACCTTCCTGAGCTTGTCCGTCATGACCTTCGGCGTTCCGAGGTGATCGTTGTGGTAATAGAATATCTCGTCCTTGTGCTCTTGTTTTCGTATCATGGCAAGGGGCTTGCCGCTGAGGTAAATATAGTCCGCGATCAGCTTCCCCTTGGCCGTGGTCTCTTCGATCAACTGACCTGATAAATCATAATGAAAAACCGTGAGATGATGACCGTTTTCATCATCGTCATCATCACGATCCCGTCCGCTGTGCTCATCATGCTCTTTTGTCTTTTTGATGCCTCTCTGACCGTTACCATTATAGATGTACTCGCCGAGCGTTTTCCCGTGTTTTTCCACCTTGATCAGCCGCTGGTTCTGATTATACACGAAGTCCTTGTGACCGTCGCTCGTGGTGTTGCCGTTGCCGTCGTATTGGTAATAGTCGATATGGCCGTTGCTCACTGTTGCAAGGCGGTTCGCATTGTACGTATAGTTGTAGTTTACGCCGTTCCCTTGGACCAAGCGAATCCCGTTGGCGTCATATGTCCAAGCGAGCGTGCCACATGGGCCGAGAGCGCTTGCAAGATGCGTCGGGGAACGACAGCTCGGCCAGTTTGTTCAGATTGTCGTGGAGGTATTTTATCGTGGTTCCATTTGCATCGGTTTTCGTGGACAGAGTGCCAGTTGCGTTATATGTGTACATGGTTGTGCCGGTGTCGGGTGAGACGGTCTTTGTCACTCTTCCGGCTGTGTCATATTCATAGTCCGTGGCATTGCCGAGAGCATCAACGACCTTGGTGACCTGACCCTTTGGGGAATATTCGAATTTTACCACTCCCATGAGGGCATCGGTCTGCTCTTTTACCCTGCCGAGCGGGTCGTAAGTGAACGTGGTTACAACGCAAACAATATCACAGTGCCTTTGTCGTCGGTCTTTGTGAGAAGATTGTCCTTCCCTTTATTGTTCACGCACAGTCAGTTCCGTTTTTTTACCGCCTTCGTCAAGCCAAAAAACATAATATTTTTTTGTTGGTTCAGGTAACTGTACAGTCACAGTTTTTGGACTTTCTTTGAATGTTAGCACGCCGGATACGTATAGCATATCACCTTCAAAACTAATACTTGGTTTTATCCAGTTTGCTGAAGCCGCCGTATATCCTAGATGAATTTCAAAGTAATTACCTTTATTAACAACAAATGGTTTTTCAAGTAAGTTATCGTAATTAACCATTGTTTCCTTACAACCAATTAGCAATAAAAGTACTAATGAAGATGAAATAAAGGATAACAGTATTAGTTTTTGTTTAGACAGCATCCCGGCAACGCCCATTGTACAAACCTCCTACAGTTGTTAACGATACTGAAACTTGTCCACCCCGGATTGGGTGCTGAGTTCAAACACGAGTGAATATCATCACAGCTTGCACATTTGCATTCCTTGCCTGTCCCGCTACCCCATAGAAGTTCTCCCGATTCCAATTTAATCGTATCCCAACGATAAACTTTCGGCACCCCATAGACTTCTGCTGGATCAGGACGAAGAACCTGCCAATCCCTATTTGGCCAGAATCCTACTGACTGCCATCCGTAAACAATCCACTCATGTCCTGCGTTAATTCCTGAGCTCATTAGCGCTTCTGTTCTATAAACGTTCACTTGACATTCAGTGCCAAAGGGGTCAACCAAAGTTGTGGGTAAGTTATTGACATAGCCATACAGATTCATTCCACCTTCAAATCCAATCGGGTCCCTACTGATGAAACGTCCCATTTTCGCATCATAATACCTCGCCCGGTAATAATACAGGTCAGTCTCTTTGTCCCACTCCCGTCCGGTAAATGTAAAAGCATTCTTGACCTTATCGCCGTTTTGTTTAATTTCACCGAATGAGGAATAGGTATAGCTCTCCACAACCTTCTGTTTCTTATCCGTCAATGCCGTGATCGAACCGAGTCCATCGGCATGGTAATAATAGACCTCGTATTTCCTTTCTATCGCCAGCGGCTCGTCTATGCCGGGGCCGTGAATGTAGCGGGTCATCTCGGTCTTGGGTTTGCCGTCGTCGGTCTTGGTCCGGTATTCAAGGATGATATCTTCATTGTCGTAGACGAAAGTAAAGACCTTCGCCTCTTCAAGTCTTGCCATATTCGACTTCTTCGACCTTCTTCTCGATTCTTCTTCCGAAGGGGTCGTATTTAAAGCTTACTCTCAGAGTTTCGTTGTCCTCGTACTTCTCTACTTTTGTCAGTCTGTTCTCGTAGTCATAGGTGTACGTCCAGAACGTGGCTTTTTCGTCATCGTCTTTTTCGATCTTCTTGATGAGGTTTCCGTTCTTATCGAATTCGTACTGATGCTTACTGTCAGAGGTAAGCTGATTCCCCTGGTTGTAATTGTAAGTATCCTTAGTTCTCGGCCCGTTCTGTCGATTGCCCACAGGATCATAGCTGAAGATTTCGGCCTTATATTCTCCTCCTTGTTCATGCCCGTCTTCCTTTACCCTGCCGTGGGGCTTTACCGGTAAAGATTGGAGCAGCCGATAGATGGTATCATAGCCGTAGGTGTATTTGATGTCCGACTCGGTCTTGGTGAGTCTGTTGCCGACTTTGTCCAACGTGTACGCGTAGGAGTTCAAAATTTGATGCGCCGAATTTTGTGTGAAAAGGCTCGTCAGGTGACCCGCGTTGTCATACGCGTAGCTTGTCGTGACACCGTTCGGGTAGGTGAGCTTCGTGCGTCGGCCGAGGCTGTCGTACTGATAGGAATATGTCCTCCCTCCGCCATTCACGATGGATGTGAGCCGACCAGCATTGTCGTAATTATAACTGACAACAGAGCCGTCCGGATAGGTCGTTTTTTTCTTGTTGCCAAGCGCATTATATTGATAGCCGACCGTTCTGCTGTTTGCATCGGTGACGCTCGTGACTCTGCCGCTTGCGTCAGAGGTCAATGTGTAGGCTATGGCGGCGTTGGATGCCGTCAGTATGTTTCCCTTCGCGTCATAAGTGAAGGACGTCGTAGTGCTGTCAGGATAGATTTTTTTGAGCAACCGGCCGAGGCTATCATAAGAGTAGCTGGTACTATTCCCGTTCGCGTCTGTCCTTGACGTGAGATTCCCTTTTGCGTCATAGGAATAGGTTATTGAGTTCCCGAGCGGGTCCGTTTCTTTTATGAGCCTGCCAAGGGTATCGTACTCATAAGTCGTGGCATACCCGTTCGCATCGGAGATGGATGTGAGTTTATCACCGCCCCCACCACACGAGGGGCAACCGGTGCCGCCATATGTGTACGTTGTGATGTTGTCAAGGGCGTCAATGGCCTTTATCAACTGCCCTTTGGCATTGTACTCGAAGCGTGTCGCGTTCCCGTTGGCGTCGGTCTGGCTCGTCCGATTGCCGTTTTTGTCATAGCCGAAGGTCGTGACGTTGCCGCTGGAGTCAGTGACTTTAATGAGCCGGTTGTTGCTGTCGTACTCAAAGCGGGTGGTGTTGCCGTTTGCATCCGTCTGACTTGTCACATTACCTGCTGCGTCGTACGTGAAGGACGTGGTTGCGCCGGTTTGATCGTTGACAGAAGAGAGATTGCCGCTCTGGTCATACGTGTAGGTGGTTAACTGTCCGGCGGGAGTTGTCACTTTTGTGACATACCCCTGTGCGTCATACTCGTAACTCGTGGTTGCGCCGGTTGCATCAGTCGTTGACGTGAGATTGCCTTTTTCGTCATAGCTGTTGGCCGTTGTATTTCCCTGGGAATCAATGATAGCCGTCACCTGGCCAAAGGTATTGTAAGCATAGCTCGTGGTCTGACCCAGGGCGTCAGTGACCGAAGCCATATTGCCCTGAGCATCATAGCTGTAGCCCGTGGCGCTGGCATCGGGATCGGTCTTCGTAAGCATGTTCCGGTTGCTGTCATAGGTGTAACTTGTAACGCCGCCTTGGGGGTCAGTCTTGCTCGTGAGCGTACCTGCCTGGGTGTCGTAAGTGTACTGCCATGCTCCACCGTCTGTTTCAGTGAAGGTCGTGGTTTTCGTCGTGTCGGTGCCCGTGGGATAACTGATGAGCCTTGTATTTCCGTCGGCGGCAAGAGACGATGCTACCCGGTGCTGGTCGTCATAACTGTACGTCGTGGTATTGCCGTTCGGATCTGCCTTGGTGCGCATGAAAGCGTCGGCGTCAT
>JANONA010000363.1:0-2139 GCA_031420575.1 Nitrospirota bacterium
CAACGATGAGCGCAAAGCGGTCGGGATTTCTCGCAACCATGCCCTTGGGAAGCAGCTTGGCGAAGAACACCACCAGGACGCTCATGAACAACGCGGTGCTCGCCACCACCAGCGACATCCGGGAGAACAGGTTTACGGAAAGGACCGTGCAAAGGACAGCGGAAAGCACGATGAAAAAGTTTTCCGCCAGCAGGAGTGTGGCATGGAGGCGGTCGCGTTCCTGGAGGAGCGTAAGCACGGCAGCCGCCCGCGCGTTCCCGGCATTATCCAGCTCACGAATGTGCGCCTTATTCGAAAAGACGATGGCTGTCTCCGACGCCGCGAAAATCGCGGCCAGAACAACGCTTATTCCGACGCCCGCAAGAAGCGGCCAGGAATCCGATATAACTGCAATGAAGGTATCCATAGTTCAGCAATGGGTCAAGCGGCACGAGTCAGGAGTCAGAGGGTGTCTTATGCGTTTCCCCGACCCCTGACCCCTGACCCCTGACCCTACATCTTCTCCCCCGTCACCCGGATGACCTCATCGAAGGTGGTCTCGCCTTTCAGCATCTTCCGCACCGCTGCCTCGCGCAGTCCGACCATGCCGTCCGCAATGGCCGCTTTCCGGATGAGCTCCGCGTCAGCCTTGTCCCGGATGATCGCCCTGATCGTGTCGTTCATTTCCATGACCTCGAAAATGGCGGTACGGCCCATATATCCGGTGCCCCGGCACTGGGGGCATCCCTCACCGTACTTTACCACGACCTTCCTGTCCTTGCTTGACGCAAGCCCCACGGCTTGCGCTTCCTCGGGCAGCAGTTCGTAATTTTTTTCGCAGTGTTTGCAGATCTTCCTCACTAACCGCTGCGCCATCACGCCGATGAGCGTCGAGGAGATAAGGTACGACGGCAATCCGAGGTCCAGGAGCCGCGTGATCGTGCTCGACGCGTCGTTGGTGTGGAGCGTGGAAAAAACGAGGTGTCCGGTGAGCGCGGCCTGCGCCGCGTTCTCGGCTGTTTCAAGGTCGCGGATCTCGCCGACCATGATGATGTCCGGGTCCTGGCGCAGGATCGTCCGGAGCGTGCTGCCGAAGGTGATGCCGATCTGCGGCTGGACGCTCACCTGGTTGAACCTGTCATGCACCATTTCGACGGGGTCCTCGATGGTCACCACGTTCACCTCGGGCACGGCAACGGTCTTGAGCGCTGAATAAAGCGTCGTGGTCTTACCGCTGCCCGTGGGGCCGGTCACGAGGATAATGCCGTGAGGACGGGCGATGAAGGAACGGAACAACTCGTATTCCCGGGGCGCGAACCCGAGCTCCTCGAGGTCCTGGAGCAGAATGTCGGGATCGAATATCCTGATCACCACCTTTTCGCCGAAGGCCGTGGGCATGGTGGACACGCGGAGTTCGACCTCCCGCGACTTGTATTCGGTCTTGATCCTGCCGTCCTGGGGCCGTCGTTTTTCGGCGATATCCATGCGCGAGAGCATCTTAATGCGGGAGACGAAAGCCGGGTGAACGGCCTTGGGTGTCTTGTGGATGGTGTTGAGCATGC
The DNA here is from genome assembly GCA_031420575.1 of Nitrospirota bacterium. Taxonomy (GTDB): domain Bacteria; phylum Nitrospirota; class UBA9217; order UBA9217; family UBA9217; genus JALNZF01. The sequence continues at coordinate 1,542 of JANONA010000363.1, forward strand.
CGTCGATCCGAAGCCGCACCTCGCTGGCGTCGCGCTTGGGCTCGATGTGAATATCGCTCGCCCGCTGATCGAAGGCATAGCGGAACAGGAATTCCACGGCGTTCACGATGTGCTTATCCGTGGCCTCGATCTCGGACACGGACTTCATCTTCACGAATTGCTCGAGGTTGCCGAGGTCGATCTCCGACGTCATCTCCCTGGCCGCGGCGGTCACGGACGACCGGAACCCGTAGAATTCCGTAATGATCTTGAGAATGTCCGTCTTCGGGGAGACGACGCGCTTGACCTTGTACCCCATCCGCTCGATGTTCTCGACGACTTCTATATTAAAGGGGTCCGCAACGGCGAGCGTGAGGGTATCATCCTCCCGTTCGATCGGGACGGAGATGCTTCGACGCGCGAAGGCCCGCGAGAGGATCTGCGTGACGATCTCGGGATTGAGTTTGAGGGAATCGATCTTCTTGAACAAAAGGCCGGCATGTTTCGCCACGACCTCGGTGATGACGTCCTCGGTCAGGACCAGACCCGGGGCGCCGGGTATTTCGAAATTGAGCGAGGCGGTAACCTCGATGGCCGAAACCTCGTCCTCGAGGCGCAT
>JANONA010000364.1:0-8299 GCA_031420575.1 Nitrospirota bacterium
GACACAATGGCAAAACTTTTTTGCGCCGTTAGTCGGAGTTCCTCCTCCGGCACCGAGGCCGTATGCGCGATCATGCCGAGAAACCCTTTGGCGTCAGCGGGCCTCGGCTCAGGCCATCTCATGGCCTTGAGCCCCCTCAGAAACGCTGAAAAGGGGACGGAGCTCACGTCCTCTGTCCTCGCAAATATCTTTCCGGTCTCCCGCACGCCGCCGTCGATATCGAGAAGCACCGCGGATAGGGGGATGCCCGCCTTAAGCTCGATTGCCGGGGTTTCTTCGGGGTCCTGGCCTTCGCCGGTCATGAACATTTCCCGCATGGCCATTTCATGAGAAAAGCGCGTTATATCGTGGAGGGTGGCGCAGGCTTCAGGTCTGAAGTTGCCTTCCGCGGGATCAACGAGACCGAGCGGCACGATATGCCTGAGCGCGGCCTCAAGGAGTTTGAACAGGCGGGTATCCTTGAACGGCTCGCGTTTTTTAGTTGCGAATTCGAGCAGCTCCTGCACCCTGCCGTCATAGACATTACAGTTTACGGCGTCCACGGTGATCTCCTGGCCGTGTTTGATCACGCTTGTCGCGACTTCCGCGTCGAGGATCGTGGGTATACGGTACTCCCGTGAGAGCGAGGCCATGTGGCCGGCGACGCCGCCCACGTCGGTGATGATTGCCGCGGCCTTGTTCATGATCGTGACGAATCTCGGCGAGGTGTGCTTTGCCACGAGCACCCCGCCTTCTGGAAAGTCCGCGAGCTGGTCTTCGTTCCTGAGAATAAAGGCCTTTCCCGAGGCCACCCCTTTGCAGGCGATCACGCCCTTGTCGAGCAGGATTTGACGGCCCGCCACCCTGGTCGGGACCGGCGCGGGCTCCCTGATGAAAGTCCTGAGCGGCCTTGTCTGGAGAATATACAGCCTGTCTTCCTCATCAATGACCCATTCTATGTCCTGAGGAGAGCCGTAGTGTTTCTCAATTTTTCGAGCATAATTGGAGATGGTACTGATCGCGTCATCGGAAACACACTGCTTGCCCCTCAGGTGTTCAGGTACGGACGTTTCCACGATGTTTCCCGCCTGCCCGGCAATGAACATAGACTCCTGGCCGGACGCCCTCTTTCCGATGATCACGCCGTCAGGATGCCTCGAGACTATATAAGATTCCGGCGTGATTGTTCCGTCAACAACCGTCTTGCAAAGGCCATAGGCCGCGTTGATGATGACGTGCTCGTTCTCCGGGTTGTTCGGATCGCGGGTATAGATCACTCCGCCCGCCTTTGACGGGATCATCCTGAGGATGCCGACAGCCATGACCATGTCTTCCTCTGAAAACCCCTTTGTCTTATAGTAAAAGACGGCCCGGGGCGTAAACAGGCTCGCAACTACTTCCCGGTATTTCGTGAGCGCCTGCTCCCGAGGCACATGCAAAAACGTGGCGTATTGGCCGGCGAAAGAGAATTCTCCGTCCTCGTGGATTGCGCTGCTCCTGACGGCAAGCGTGAGGGGATCGGGGATCGGGGGTCGGGGAGCGGGGGATGACAAATTTTCCACAGCTTGCTGTATCGCGTTTTTCACGTCAGCGGGGATTTCGGCCTTTGCGACCAAGTCCTGAATCTCCGCGCTGACTCTGTTCAGGCCTTCAGCGTCTTTACTCTCAACGGAGGAGAGGCTGTCGGCAATCCGGTCGGCAATCCGGTTATGTTCCATGAAGCGTTTAAAGGCGTATGCCGTGATCACGAACCCGTCGGGCGCGGGCAGGCCCAGCTTGTTTTTGAGCTCACCGAGGTTCGCTATTTTTCCTCCTGCAACGGCGACGTCTTCTTTCGTAAGCTCGTCGAGGGGAATCACGAGCCCGCCTACCGGTATCACGGTCTTGTGCAAAAGGACCGTATTGATATTGGCGGTGATTCCGTTGTAGCGGTCGTAGAGTTTGCGGTATTTTCCCCCTGACAGGGAGAGGACATTGAGGTCCTGTATGATCCGTAATACGCCGTTCGAGATCAGGTCCACGCGGCTGCTCAAATACTGCCTGTCAAAGAGGTACTCGCCGGAAAGCTTCTCCTGCATGTCGGCCATGAGCATGAGCACGGCGTTGTTTTGCTCGAGCAGGTACTGGAAGGTCTGGTATTTGGCTTTTAAGGCCTGCTTGAGCGCTTGTTTTTTATATTCAGCCTCTTTTTGCCTCTTTTTGAATAATTCCATAATGTTCCACATGTCGTAATATACCACAAAAAAACTTCTTGACAAATGAAAAAACATAACATAATATCTTTACAAGGTTATAGGTTATAACATTATATGATTACATCAAATCCGATAGACAGAGATAGGCCTCAGAAGCTGTATGTTCAGCTTTATGATCTCCTTAAGGGAAAGATAGAGAAGGGGGCGTGGTCCGTTGGCTCACAGATACCCACGGAGGATGAACTGTGCAAGCTCTATGAAGTGAGCAAGGCAACGGTCAAACTTGCAGTACTCGAACTGGCGAGGCAGGGATACCTCAGGCGGCAGCAGGGCAAAGGCACTTTTGTGTGCAAGCGGGTGATCCCCGAGGGGCTTACCATGTTCGCCAGTTTTGAGGAGATGATGCTCGAAGCGGGTATTACCTTTACCACGGAAGTGCTTGCCAAAACCGTCATGATGCCCACGGAAGACCTGGATGTTAAACTCGCCGTGTCCGATGACCAGCATCTTATCTATATTAAGCGCCTCCGCTCAGTTGATCAGGAGCCCGTCCTGCTTCAGGAAGCCTATATCCCGCGCAACATTTGCCCGCAGTTGCTTGAGGAGAATATTACCGGCGCATCCCTGTTCAAACTTTTCGAGAAAAAATACGGAATACCAATTACTAAGGTGAAGGACTATATAGAGATTGCGCATGTGAACGAGGAGGAGGCCGGGCTTCTGGGTCTAAAGACGGACTCCGCCGCCCTTTTGCTGACCCAACTGTTCTATTCAGGTGAGACGCCGATCATGTTCATGCGCTCGCTCAAGAGACCCGACAGGTTCAAGTTCTATATCGAGCTCGATAAAAAGGCCACACAATAAAATACTAAGGAGGTCTTATGCCGAACGGTAAAGTTGTGAAGGATGTGATGGTAGACGTGTTTGAGTATCCCCATGTTCCCTATTGGTTCACGATAAAACAGGCCATCGGGATAATCAAGAAGTCGCTCCTCGTACCGGAGAAGTGTTTTCACCCGCTTGCGGTGCTCGTGTTCGACGAGAAGTATAATCTCATGGGTTTCGTGACCATGAAAGACATTCTTAAAGGGCTGGAGCCGCACCTTTTTAAGACAAAGACCATGGCGGATGCGGACGTTTCATACGTGGACGAAAACGCCCTTGCCGGCATCGAAGCGGGTCTGTTCAGCTCCGAATCAAAGAAGCTGGCGGAAAAACCGGTCAGCGAGATCATGGTTCCGGTAAAGACCCATGTTGCTCCCGGAGACTCGGTTGTCAAGACGGCCTTCCTGATGGTGTACAACAACACCACGATCCTTCCGGTGCTCGAGAACAAGCAAAAACTCGTGGGATTGGTGAGGATGGTTGAGGTGTATAAGGAAGTATCGGATTCGGTCATCGGATAGCGCGTTTATAATTTCAAAAACAAATAATTTCATAATAAATTAGTGACCAGGATGGAATATGGCTGATAAATCAAAGGAATTATCGCAAAAAAGCGGCTTGCCGACTCCGCCGGTGGATATCAAGGTATCTACCGAGATTGAGGAGCATGGACCGGCAGCGGAAAAATCCTCAAAGTCCATCATCATCGGAGTTCTGATCTCCCTCGTTGTGGGTATCGGTATCATACTTCTGCCCACGCCTGAAGGCCTGTCAGTGGCGGGCCACCGGTTCCTTGCACTGCTTGTTACCATCGTGCTTCTGTGGGTCACCGAGGCGCTTCCCATCGGCGTTACCGGCCTTCTTGCCGGCGGCAGCCTGATCCTGTTCAATATCCAGCCCGCAAGTAAGGCTTGGGAGCCTTTTGCGAACCCGGCGGTCATGTTTGTGCTGATGATCATGATGTTCGGCGTGATCCTGAACGAAGCGGGTGTTGCCAAAAGGATACTGCATTTGATCATCAGGGCCGCGGGAACGAATGTAAAAAAACTGAGCTTTGTATTGGCGATTTCCGCGGCTTTTCTTTCAGCGTTCTTTCATGACGCCACCATTACCATCATACTGCTCTTCAGCTTTTTGCCGGTTTTCGCGGCCATGGGAATCACGCCGGCAAAGAGCAACAACCTGAGCAAGTTCTTCATCATCCTGATCCCCCTGGCCGCATCAGCAGGTGGATTCGGCACACTCCTGGGCGGCGGCAGAAACCCGGTCATGGTCGAGACCCTCAAGAAGGTCACGGGCTATGAAATGGGATTTGTAGAGTTTGCCATGATGAACTTCCCTCTCGTGCTGCTTACGGCAATCGCAACATGGGCAATCGTCTATTTGATCTTCCGTCCCAAGGAAAAGGAGCTTCCCGCATCGCTTACCTCTGAAAAGCTGCCGGCAATGAGCGGACAGGAAAAGGGCGTTATCGGCTTCTTCTCCCTGGCCTTTGCCCTCTGGAGCATCACGGACATCACCAAGGTGCACTACAGCGTCGTGGCTGCAGGCGTGCTTGCGCTGATCTTCGGTTTCCGGCTCGTGAGCTTCGATGTGGTGATCAAGAAATTCCCCTGGGAATCCTGGGTTGTGTTCGGCGCGGGCGTGTCCATGGGCATCGCCATGCTCGACACCGGAGCGGGCAAGTGGCTCGCCGGACAGGTGACCCCGATGCTCGAAGGCCAGAGCTGGGTCGTGGTCTTCTTCGGCTCAGGCCTTATCGGCTCGGTCATGTCGAGCTTCATGAGCAACTCGGCCGCGACCGCGCTTGTGCTGCCCATTACGATCCCCATGGCCCAGACCATGGGTATTCCCGAGGCGGCGATTGCGCTCTCAGCTCCTATCTCGACCTCTTTCATCATGCTCGTGATCGGGTGTCCGCCGACCATCATCGCCTACAGCACAGGATACTTCAGCCAGCTTGACTTCATCAAGGTCGCGGTGCCCTGGGCCATTGTCTGCCTCCTCATTGTTACGCTGGGCGCCTCCATCTACTGGCCGCTGACAGGATTTCCGACCCTGCCGCTTTTGGGGATAAGGTAGATATTTCTCCGCCTGCCGCCCTTTCTGAACAGGAAGGGGCGGCAGGGGCTTTTACTGGCTCTCTATACCAGCACCTCCGGTTTATTATAACAGTCCGCTGCGTTCTGGAGACTACTCATGCGTAATCATGCTGAACAGATAGCAAAAACGCTCCTCTTTCTGCCGCTCCTCCTGCTTTCAGCCTCCTTTGCCTATGCCGGCGGAGACCCTGACATGGGTAAATCTCTTCCGCTCTACAGCGCGGTCCCCTTCGCGGGGATGCTGCTGTCAATTGCCCTTTTCCCTCTCCTTGCCCCCAAGTTCTGGCATCACCACTTCGGCAAGATCTCTGCCTTTTGGGCAGCGCTGTTATCCATCCCCCTTCTTATCAGCTACAAGGGCGCTGCCGTCTATGAGATCCTGCACATTATCCTTGCCGACTATGTGCCGTTCATCATTCTTCTCGGCGCGCTCTATACGGTTTCAGGCGGCATCCTTCTCCGGGGCTCGCTCCGCGGCACACCCGGCCTGAACACCGGGATCCTTACGATTGGGACCGTGCTCGCGTCCTGGATGGGCACGACCGGCGCAGCCATGCTCCTGATCAGGCCTTTTCTTCGCGCGAACGCGCACAGAAAGAACCGCACCTTCATGGTCGTGTTCTTCATATTCCTTATCGCCAATGTGGGCGGCTCGCTCACGCCCCTCGGCGATCCGCCCCTGTTTCTTGGATTTCTGCGCGGCGTTCCCTTTTTCTGGACCTTCAATCTTTTGCCGCACATGCTCGTGGTCAGCGCCATACTCCTCGCGCTCTATTACGCAATGGACAGGTATTATTACGCCAAAGAGGGCATCGTTGAGCCGCCTGACGAAGGAGTAAAAGAGCCGCTCAAAATAGAAGGCAGCCTCAACTTCATCTTCCTTGCCGGCATCGTGGGCGCCGTGCTCATGAGCGGGATGGCAAAGTGGGGCGAGGTTTCCATCTTCGGCATTCACCGGAGCATTCAGGATATCGTGCGAGACGGCCTGCTTATTCTCATGGCAATCCTTTCCGTGATATTCACCAAGAGAAGAGTGCGGGAAGACAATCAATTCACCTGGTTCCCCATCCAGGAGGTGGCGATCCTCTTTGTCGGAATATTCCTGACCATGATCCCCTGCCTCAAGATGCTGCAGGCCGGACTGGAAGGCCAGCTCGGATTCGTGATCGCGGCTGTGAAGACGCCTGCCCATTACTTCTGGGTCACCGGAGGTTTGTCGGCCTTTCTGGACAACGCGCCTGCCTATCTCACGTTACTGAATACCGCCCTGGGAGGTTTCTATCCCGGCGTGCCCGAGGCAGCGGCAGTGGGCCTCCTGATTCAGGAGAACCCTGTTTACCTGGTGGCAATATCCGCGGGCGCTGTCTTCTTCGGCGCGGCGACCTACATAGGCAATGCGCCGAACTTTATGGTGCGCTCCATCGCTGAGGAAGCCGGAACTCCCATGCCCAGCTTCTTCGGATATCTGCTAAAATATTCATTAGTGATACTGATCCCGGTCTTTGTTCTCGTAACCCTGATATTCTTTTAGCCCGCTTAGAGCCGTCAAGGTTTGTCAGTATGGCTGTCTGTACGCGGGGTCAGCGCCGACAGTCACGGTTCTAACGGACTTTAACTTGGAAAACCCGACAGGAGATGCGCCATGAAAATCGAAAAAATACTGTTCCCCACCAAGTTCAGAGAGCTTGCCCTGAATTCCCTTGAGCAGCTCTATCCCCTCAAAGAGGCCGGCCTGAAAGAGGTGATTCTCTGTTACATCATCCCCCGGGACGAGGTCGGTTTTGTGCCCTATGGCGGCTATCTGAAGGAAGAGGAAGAGCGCCTTCGCGCGGAAGCGAGAATTCGTTTTGAGGACTGGCAGCAGTCCCTTTCCAAACAGGGCATAGGCAGCAGGATAGTGATCGAAGTCGGCGACCCGATCCCGAAACTGCTGAGAGTGGCGGAAGATGAAAAAGTCGACCTCATCGTGGCCGGCAAAAAGAAAGTAACGGCCGCCGAGGGCGTCTTCCTCGGCTCCGATACCGTCCAGATCATGCGCCGCAGCACGGTTCCGGTGCTCGTGAGCAAGTACCTGGTTGAGTTCGATTACAACGGCGAGAAGGTGTCGCGCAGGAACGACAGGATATTCGAAAGGCCGCTGTTCGCCACTGACTGGTCGGCCCCGTCCGAGCGCGCGCTCAAGACCCTTGTGTTTCTTAAAGGCTTGGTAAAAGAGGCGCTGGTAAGCCACGTGATCGGCGTAAAGATATCCAAGAACCTCGACAAGACCGGGCTTCAACGCATGGAGCAGGAGAGCAAGGAGAGGCTTGCGGCATACTGCAAAACGCTTCAGGAAGCGGGGATCAAGGCGGAGGCCTATCTCGGCGCCGGGCGGTCCGTTGAGGAGATACTCCGGCTGTCGAGAGAACTCAAGGCGAGCATGATCATCATCGGGACCTCCGGCAAGGACCGCATACGGGACCTCTGGCTCGGGAGCGTGTCGCACCGCGTTGCGGAGCTTTCCGAGATCCCGACGCTCTTGATTCCGTAAAGCCGCATATCCATTGATAGCAGCACAACGCATATTCCCTCAGACCCTTTCCGCGAAAACAACGGGAAGGGTTTTTGTTTTAATCCGTCAGGGTTCGACGACACCGGGTGCGCTATCGCGCGGGCGGAGTTACGGAGAGGGAACAAAAAGCATAGTTAGAAACAACGCAAATCGTAAGCCGGGAAAGCTCCGCCGCAACAAAGTACTCGCCGGATACACCGACAAGAATCGGAGGCGACACCAGATTTAAAAAAGCTTTTACAACATGCGCTAATCTGATATACTATTTTAAAATTGACAGGAGGATGCCGAATGATGAAGAATATCCCATCCGTTATGGTTGCCTGGTCCCTGTTTCTGTCGGCCCTTGTATCCGTTCCCTCTCCGGGCAGCGCCGGATTGCCCGCCCCGCCGCCGCTTCTTGTTCCCGCTCCTCCCCTCGTAGTTCTGATACCGGGGACCTATGTCTATTTCGCGCCTGATCTGGATGCGGACCTGATCTTCTATGGCGGCCGCTGGTACCGGCCCTATGGCGGGAGATGGTATGTTACCTCACACTACAACGGGCCGTGGGGCTTTGTGGCCCCAAAGAAAGTTCCCCGCGTTCT
>JANONA010000365.1:0-1801 GCA_031420575.1 Nitrospirota bacterium
AAAGATGATAAATTCGTAAAAAGTCCGAACGTGTCACCTCGAACGAAGAGAGAGGTCTTTCAACTGATTGAAAAACCAAGATTTCTCACTTCGCTCGAAATGACAAATCGAGCGTTTTTCGACTTTTTACGAGACCATCAAAGATAAAAAGCTACCCGCCCGGACCGCCCCCCGAGGATACGTGGGGCCAAAATACTCGTAAAATCGCGCTCATCATAGCAAATTCGCAGTAGAAGTGCAATCAAAAGTATGGTACTATTCGGTAAAATACCTGACAAAAGGACTCCTATGATCGCCCTGCTCTGTTCCGTCCAGGCCGAAGCGGAACGTCTTCTCGGATCAATCGTTGAGATGAGGAGTACGACGCTTGGCTCCAAATTACTGATCGAGGGGAAACTCGGCGATCGGCGGATACTCCTGTGCGTAAGCGGCATGGGCAAGGTCAATGCGGCCCATACCGCAACGCTCATGCTTGCGCGGTTTGATCCCGAGGCCCTCATTGTCTTCGGCATCGGCGGGGCCTATCCCTCGTCAGGCGCTCGTGTCGGCGATCTCGCGCTCGCCAGGGAAGAGATTGCCGGTGATGAGGGCGTCCTGACCCAGGAAGGCTTCAAGGACGCCGAGTACATCGGCATCCCCCTGCTCAAGACAGCCACGTCAGTGATCTATACGACCTATCCCGCATCGGAGCCGCTGATGTCCCGGTCTTTGCAGTCGCTCGTTGCTCACCGGAAATCCGGCCGGAGCACGATACACGTCGGGACCTTCGTCACCCTGTCAACCTGCACCGGCGCCGCCGTCCGCGCGCGAGAGCTGGAAGAACGCTATCACGGTCTGTGCGAGAACATGGAGGGCGCCGCGGTCGCGCAGGTGGCGGCACTGCACGGTATCCCCTGGCTTGAGGTGCGCGGCATATCGAACATCGTGGAAGACCGGGATATGAAGAAGTGGGACATCCCGCAAGCGGCAGGGGCGGCGCAGCAGGCGGTCCAGGATATTATCAGCGCATGGGGAACATGACGACAACGCTCACCATAGGCTACTCACCCTGTCCAAACGATACGTTCATCTTCTATGCCCTCATTCACGGAAAAGTGCGAATCCCGGGGATTCAATTCCGCGAGCAGCTCGAAGATGTGGAGACCCTGAACCGAATGGCGCTCGAGGGCAGGCTCGACATCACCAAAATATCCTATCACGCCCTTGGTTATCTGCGTGAGCAATACGCTCTTCTCCGGTCCGGCGGCGCGCTCGGGCGCGGCTGCGGCCCGCTCATCGTGGCAAAACCAGGAACGGACCTTGCTGATCTTAAAAAGGGCGTTATCGCCATTCCCGGCAAGCTCACCACCGCATATCTGCTGCTCCGGCTTTTTGATCCCACCAGCAAAAACATCAGCGTCATGACCTTTGACCGTATCATGGATGCGGTTTCGAAGGGAGAAGTGACAGCAGGGCTCATTATCCACGAAAGCCGCTTCACGTATCCGCTCTATAAACTCGAAAAGCTGCTCGACCTGGGCGAATGGTGGGAGAACTATTCCGGCCTGCCGATCCCTCTGGGAGGCATACTCGGCAAACGATCGCTGGGACGCGAGGTCCTGCTCCGCGTGGAAGAAGGCATCCGGGAAAGCCTGCGCTACGCGCGGACGCATACGAGCGAGGTCATGGGTTATTGCAGGCAGCACAGCCACGAGATGGACGAGACGGTTATGAAAAGCCATATCGACCTTTACGTGAACGATTTTTCGCTCGACCTGGGCCATGACGGTATCAATGCGGTGCGCAGGCTCTTTGACGAAGC
>JANONA010000366.1:0-4053 GCA_031420575.1 Nitrospirota bacterium
TTCACGGACTATATCTGACTTTTCAATAACTTATAAATAAAAACCTGTTCACCTTTCAAGTGAATTTAAAATATAGGCTGTATCTATCATGTTACTGCTTTTGTCCGTGTAAGTCCGTGGCAGATTGCAGGATTTAGGTTACAGGATATTCGGTGTCTTGTGTTTGAGGTTTTTCCCCTGGCGCTTTCCGGGGTCGTCGGTGATCAGAAGCGCGCCGTCCTCGCCGTAGCTCATGTAGATGGTATAACGCGGTGTGAATCCTTTTCCCCTTCCGCTGTAAAGCTTCAGGATCCTCTGTACGTAATTCTGCGTTTCCCTGAAGGGCGGGATGGTCCCCCACTTCTTTACCGCGGTCTCTCCGGAGTTGTACGCCGCGAGCGCGAGTGACAAGTTACCCTCATACCGGTCTATCAGGTATCTCAGGTATTTGACGCCGCCATCGATGTTCTCGCCGGGGTTGAAGCTGTTTCTGACGTTCAGCTCCAGAGCGGTCAGCGGCATGAGCTGCATGAGCCCCATGGCGCCTTTTCTTGACAGGGCGTAGGTGTTGAAATCGGATTCTACCTTGACAACCGCGTGCACCAGCGCGGGATCAATGCCGTGGCGGTAGCTGGCGGTGTTGATGATGTCGGCATAGGCGTTTGGATTGCTTGATGATGAGAGCGGCGCCTGGGAAGGGTCGTTGGGACGCGGCGCGGCGGCTGATTTTGTTTTTTTGTATTTCTTTCCCACGCCGATGCCGACGTTGCTGAAATGGATCACGCCGTTCTCATCCGTGTGCTGATAGATATCCGCCGAGCCGGGGTGTGGCCGGCAAAGGGATAAAAACAGCGCGGCAACTATCAGCATGAGGGTTGTTTTCCGCTTCATCCACGACCTCGCAGGCAACAAGAGCAATAAAAGACGATAAAAGCCGCTACTTGTATTCAAGTATATCGCAAAAAAAACAGTTTTGTCAATGAAATATTGCGGGTGTGCCCGCAGCTTCGCAGCTTCTGCTGTATTGACACTGTTGTGGTAATCAGCTACACTCAGTGCATGAAGAGTCTGATGGTCATATTTCTTATCTGCATCCAGCCGGTAATGGCGTATGCGCATCCCGGAAAAACGGACAGCTACGGCGGACACCGGTGCCTCAAAGGATGTGAAGGGTGGGGGCTTTTTTACAATGAATACCACCTCCATGACAAGGACGGGAAACCGCTGCGGGTCGGTAACAACAAGCGCGCGAAAGTTCCCGAAATCCCGCCGGCCGCCGGACCGGAGAGTAAACCGACGGAGACCGCTGTTCCAGCGACGGGCGATAAACCGAAAACAGAAGTTGTCACCACCTACCGATATATCACAAACGTCTATGAGGAGAATGTATTTCTGTCAAATCCCTTCCTCTCTCTCCTGTTGATACTGCTTCTGCTGCTCTTAATTCTCGGAAGGAATCGCAAAAGGGAATAGATCCGAGCGCACAAAGCCGGTCGTTCTCAAGGTTCGCGGACACATCCCGGCTCCGGATCATCCGTGGAAAGCGAGGTATAAGCCGGCGCGGCGGCGCCCTCAAGAAACAAGACCGTCCGGCCCCACTATTTGATTCAAAACCGGTAACTACTCAGGTCAGTTAGCAAAACCGGACATTTCTATTTTGGCTTGACAGTCGCTGCCTATCGTCTTGACTTATACAGCCTAATCATGTTATAAAATGCCTCACATACGCTAAACATCCAGGCAAGGGAATCCCGTGAAAACCGGGAGCGGACCCGCCGCTGTAATCCTGATCCTGTCGAAAGACGGGGTCAAAGCTTTTACCGAAGAACGCCACTGGCCAAGTAACATGGCTGGGAAGGCAGGTAAAGGTGGGAGAGCCAGAAGACCTGTCAGGATGTTCTCGCACAGTCTTCGGCGCTAAGATCATGTGTGGGTTAATATCTATCTATTAATCCCCAGTCTTTTTCAGAGGCTGGGGATTTTTTGTTATTGTTGAACAAACTCGTAAGGAGCGGCATTGGCCAAGGCTTTGATGATACAGGGTACGGGGTCCGGCGCGGGCAAAAGCCTGATCACTGCGGCGCTCTGCAGGATATTCCGCGACCAGGGGATCAATGTCGCGCCCTTCAAGTCGCAGAACATGGCGCTCAATTCCTTCATCACGAACGAGGGCGGGGAGATCGGCAGGGCGCAGGCGCTCCAGGCGCGGGCAGCGGGGCTTGAGTCCACGATCGACATGAACCCCATTCTGCTGAAGGTGTCGGGAGAATCGGGGTCCCAGGTCATTATTCATGGCAGGGTCCACGCCACCATGAAGGCACGAGAGTATTATGCGTTCAGGGACGAGGCCTGGAAGTCGGTGGCGGAATCCTACAAAAGGCTTGCCCGGAAGCATGATCTGATCATCATCGAAGGCGCGGGTAGCCCCGCGGAGATCAACCTCATGGACGTGGACATCGTGAACATGGCCATGGCGAAACATGCCAGGGCGCCGGTGCTGCTGGTGGGGGACATTGACAAGGGCGGGGTTTTCGCGTCGCTCTATGGCACGGTCAAGCTGCTCGGCAGGGACAGCAGGCACATCAAGGGATTTGTGATCAACAAGTTCCGGGGCGATCGGGCCATTCTTGATCCGGGACTTGACATGATCCGGGAGCGTACCGGCAAGCCGGTGATCGGGGTCCTTCCTTATATACAGGAGATCGGGCTTCCTGAAGAGGATGGATTGGCGCTTTCGAGGAGTGCGGAGTGCGGAGTGCGGAGTGCGGAGGGAAAGATAGTAAAAATCGTCATTGTGCGGCTGAGGTACATTTCAAACTTCACGGATTTTGATCCTCTTGAACTGGAACCGGGTGTCGAGGTCGTGTATTCCGAGAATCCCGCTGAGATTGAGAACGCGGACCTTGTCATTATCCCGGGATCGAAGAACACGGTCATGGACCTTCTTTTGTTACGAGAAAAACATCTTGATGACAGCATCAAAAAGGCCTATGAAAAGGGCACGCAGGTCATCGGCATCTGCGGCGGATACCAGATGCTCGGCAGGAGGATCGACGATCCCCATGGCGTGGAAAGTCAGCACGGAAGCGTTGACGGTATAGGCCTCTTGAACATAGAAACCCTATTCGAGAAAGAAAAAAAGACCTGCCTCGTTGAAGCGGAGATCGAAAGAAGTGCGGAGTGCGGAATGCGGAATGTGGAGTGGAATAGCAAGGAAATACTGAAGGGCTATGAAATCCATATGGGGATGAGCACGGGCGATATCGGACTGTTCAGAGTAAAAAGAGTTTCCTCAAACCCTGAACCCCGAACCCTGAACCCTGAACCCATTCCTGACGGTTCCCTGAACAAGAACTGCTGGGGGACCTATATCCATGGGATCTTCGAGAACGACTCCTTCAGGCGGGGGATCATCAATCAGGTGAGGATAGCGAAGGGGCTGCTTCCTTTGGATTCTCATGTGAGATATAGTGAATCCCAGGAAAAGGCCCTTGACCGTCTGGCAGCAATGGTCAGGGACAATATTGATATGAGTTTTATCCAGAGGATGATAGCATGATGAACAGAGCTATTGATTTTATGTCCTCCTCCTGTTGTTCTCCTGTGCAAGGGAAAACCGGTTCTTTGCAGACCCTGCTGCCGGTCATGAAAGAACACGGCGGCAACATCTATCGGGCTTCTGAGGAAACCGGCATTCCGATAAGCCGGATCATTGATTTCAGCGCGTCCATCAACCCGCTTGGCGTGCCGGAGAGTGTTGTGCAGGTGATACAGGAAAACATCAAGTATATACCCCATTACCCGGAACCCTTTGCGGAACAACTTACGATGCAGCTCGGCAGGCATCTGGATATCGAGCCGCGGACGATCCTCTGCGGCAATGGCAGCACCGAGCTGATCTATATTGTTGTACGGGCCTTGGCCCCGCGGAATGCGCTTATTCCCGCGCCGACCTTCTCGGAATATGAGAGGGCATGTGCGATACAGCGCGGGACAACCTGTGTGCGATATGCCTTGTCGCGGGAAAACAACTTTGATCTCGATCCCGACGAATTTATCGCTGCCATGGCCGGA
>JANONA010000367.1:0-2926 GCA_031420575.1 Nitrospirota bacterium
TGAGTTTGATTTTGAAAAATTATAAGACTTGTAGCAGTCACCTTTTGAGTGCGCAGAGAGAAACATCGGTTTTAGGGTTTATTCCTTTTAATCAGTATGTTACTCTGTGAACTCTGTGGTTCGATTGCAGGATTTAGGTACCATGCGGTATTGAGGGAGAACGGATGAAGATTCTTGTTGTTGATGACGAAGAGGGAGCGCGCGACCTCTTCAATACCATTCTGACCGATGAAGGCTATGATGTTTCCCTCGCCAGTGACGGCGAGGAGGCATTAATTCTTTTCAAAAGCCACCCCTTTAATCTCGTGATCACGGACATTAGGATGCCGGTTATGGACGGTCTCCAGCTCCTGCAGGAAATCCGGAAGACGGGGTCTAAAACCGAGGTGATCATGGTAACAGCCTACGGCGAGGTGGAGAGCTACCTCAAGGCCATGAGCCTCGGCGCCGCCGAATACATCAACAAGCCCGTCCGCATCAAAGAGCTGAAACGGATCGTGCACAAGGTCCTGACGGAGCAGCGGGCGAGGTCGGGCAGCTGATGTCACGTCTGCGCAAGGACCCCATTATCGGCCGGTGGATCATTATCAACACCGAGCGCCCGAAAAAACCCGAAGACTATTCGTTTGAAGAGCCGGGCGATGAGGTGACCCCTGCGGAGTGTCCGTTCTGCGGCGGCAATGAAGCAAAGACCCCGCCGGAGATCGCGTCGTTCCGCGCCGAGAAGTCTTTGCCGAATGCCGACGGCTGGTGGGTGCGCGTAATACCGAGCAAGTTCCCCGTGCTGCACATCGAAGGCAGCCTTGCGCGCGAGGGCAGCGGCCTCTACGATTGGATGAACGGGATCGGCGCCCACGAGATCATCATCGAGAGCCCTGAACACGCGCTTCGGCTCGAGGAGCTTCCCGAGAGTCATGTCGAAAAGGTCCTGTGGTCCTACCGCGACCGGATCCTCGATCTCGAACGGGACAGCCGGCTCCGCTACGTGCTGGTCTTCAAGAACCAGGGCTGGACGGCCGGAGCGATCCTGAACCACCCGCACTCCCAGATCATCGCCACACCGGTCATCCCCAAGTCCGTGAAAGAAAAGCTGGACGGCGCCAAATCATACTTTGATTATAAAGAGCGGTGCATCTTCTGCGACATTATCAGGCAGGAGCTGGCGACACCGGAACGGGTGATCGAAGAAACGCGCCACTTCCTGGTTTTTACTCCCTTCGCTCCGCGGTTTCCTTTCGAGACCTGGATCTATCCCAAGAAGCACCTGTGCTCATACGTGGACATCGGCAAGGAAGAGATCATGGACTTTTCCCGGACGCTCCGCCATACGCTCCAGCGTCTTGGAAAGGCGCTGAATAACCCTCCCTATAATTATATGCTCTACTCCGCGCCGAACCGCGTGCCGCGCCGCGGCCACTGGCACACGCTGAACGACGACTTCCACTGGCACCTCGAGATCATGCCGCGGCTTACCCGGGTCGAGGGTTTTGAGCGGGGCTCCGGCTTCTACATCAATCCCACCCCGCCGGAAGACGCGGCGAAATACCTGCGGGAAGTGAAGATATAAGTTCATCCTATCTGAATTTCTGTCTTCTTACTTCTGTCCTCTGCCCGGTATCCCGCAGACGTTTGTTGAACACGAGGAGAGGAGCTTTTGCCTGAGCTTCTTGCCGGTAAGGGAGAGCAGGAGCAGGAACAGGATTGAGAAGCCGAGAGAGTTGAACGCATGGTTTTCCCTTCCGAACAGGTTCGCAAGCACCATGACCGGGAACCCGAACATCGCAAGCAGCCAGCCTTCACGGTACCCGAAACAGTATGCTTCCTTTCCCACCATGCCGGCGGCCCCCGCGCACACCAGTCCGAGGCCTGATAGGATCATGAGTCCCGCGTACTGTTCCTGCACATAGAATCCGGCGACCTGAAGCGCGAGCCCCGTGAGGATCGATCCGAGGATGACCTTTTTCACCACCGACATCCAGACGAGGAGGAAGATGCCGGACAAGAGCACCCCCGCTTCGAACAGCATGATACCAATGGTGTAGAAAGGGCTCTGGAGTGGATAGAGCACAGCCAGGATTGCCGCGCCGAGGACCTGCAGGACCAGGCCCGTGCGGTAGGCGATATCATGCCGGCGACCGTAGGAAAGGCCTGCCATGACGATCTGTTCTTCAAGGGTCGGGTTGGTTGCCATGGAGGGTTTATAGCACGTGTTTTTCCATTATGCAAGGAGAAATTCCATCGTGAACGTGCTCTGCGAGGAAAGCAATGTTGAAGTACTTGCGATAAGTCCCCGTGCTGTCATTGCGAGGAGCGAAGCGACGCGGCAATCTCGTTTTTCCAGGCAGTTACCAACTGCGAGATTGCGGAGTTTATCCCGAGACATAATGACGAGGTTGCTTCGCCTTCGGCTCGCAATGACGGCGAGGGACCCCTCGCAAAGACGGCTTTCAATACTTTTTACGAATGTATCAATGTTGCCCCATGATCCGCTTTTTCGCATATCGAACCTGCGCATCCTTGAGCAGCAGGCGCGCCATAGTTTCAATAAATTGCACCTATAACGCCTTATTTTTATATTCTATTCAATAAAAAAGTCTTGACTTGAATTTATCACTTTGTTATAGTTTGCCTGTCTTATACTACTGTTTTCAAATTCGCTGTCAGTTGCGGCATATCTTCGGCATCGAGCTCCATGTAGTTTGTAATAGTGGCAGTAGAACTCGAATCAACCTATGATAACCACTATCAGACCTACATACCACGATCGCACCGTTTCTTCTTCGAGCAATGCGCCGGTCTCTCCGGCGGTCTTCTCGCGGGACATGCATCCCCAGCAATCATTCATACGTTCAAATTTAAAGTTTACATCAGTTCATCACGAGAACTTGAGTTTATTCTGTTGTGTTCATTTCAGATCCATACTCCA
>JANONA010000368.1:0-2691 GCA_031420575.1 Nitrospirota bacterium
CCGCCCAGGATATAGTTCATGATCAGCACCGCGTAGTAATGAGGGTCCTCTCTGCTGATGCCGATATGCCCCATCGCGATATTCGCCTGCGTAATGTTTTTGTCGATCTTCCGCACAATCGTCTTTTCCCTGACCGGCGGCTGCGCAATCGACCGCGGTGGTTGTTCTTTTTTCTTCCAGGACTTGAAATATTCATTCAACAGGAGCTTGATCTCGTCCTCACCCACGTCACCGACCACGGCAATGACCGTATTGCTCGGGCTGTACCGTGTTGAATGGAAATCGATGATTTCCTGACGCTTCAGCTTCGGCAGATAAACAGCAACCTCGTCGTTCGTCCTGCCGTAGGGATGATCGCCAAAGACCGTTTTGGCAAAGGCCTCCCCCGCAATACTGCCCGGCTCATCCTTCTGCCGTTGTATCTCGGCCAGGGTCTCCTTGACCTTGCGGTCGAGCTCTTTCTGCTCAAAAGCCGGATTGAGAAGAACGTCGGAGAGCAGATCAAAACCCATGCGCAGATCCTTCTTGAGTATCCTCAGGCTTGCGGACGCGAAGTCATTTCCGCCCGAGACCGAAAGAGAGCCTCCGACAAAATCGATCTCGCCGCTGATCTGGTTTGCCGCGCGCTTTATCGTCCCCTGGGTAAGGAGCGACGCGGTGATCGAGGCCAGTCCCGGCTTGTCACCCGGTTCGGCCATGCTCCCCGCCCTGATCGCCATGTTCACCGTGACCATGGGGATAGCATGCTTTTCCGAGAGCAGAAGTATCATGCCGTTGTCGAGCACAATGCGCTTGCCAAGCAGCTCGGCGGCTAAAACCGTTGTCGGCCCGATCATCAACAACACGAACAGGATCGTCATTATCAAAGCATAGCTTCGTATTTTACTCCGCACTCCGCATTCCGCACTCCGCATTTTGCTTTCCCCGTTCCGCATTATTTTTTCACCGGTACAAGTATCCCCACCGTCCTGTTGTCCTCGTTAAAATACTCCTTTGCCACCCGCGTCACGTCTTCTTTGGTCACTGAACGGATGTTGTCCACGTACGTCTCGAGCAGCTTCCAGCTTGCCACGGTCTCGAACTGCCCCAGGAGCATGGCCAGATAAAAGACCGAGTCCTGCCCCATGATGAAGCTCGCCTCCACCTGATTCCTGGCCTTCTGGAGCTCCTCGTCCGTGACCGGCTCGTTTTTGAACCTGTCGAGCTCGGCGTACAATGCCTTTTCCACTTCATCCGTGGTCTTGCCCGGCATCACACCGGCATACACGTAGAACAGGTTCGGGTCCGTGGATACGTTGTCATATTCCCCGCCCGCATACAGCGCTATCTGCTTCTCGTAGACGAGGGACTTGTACAGCCGCGAGCTCTTGCCTGACGAAAGGATGCCCTGCAACACTTCAAGGGCGTAGGTGTCGGGGTGTTTCAGGGTAGGCGTCTTGAACCCGGCGAAGACCGCGGGGAGCTCGGCCTGCTTTTTCACCACGACCCTGCGCTCGCCAAGTTGTTTGGGCTCAATCGCCCCCACCTTCGGCGGCTCCGGCCCCCGGGGTATCTTGCCGAAGTATTTTTCGATCCGGGGAAGCAGCGTCTTTGCATCAAAAGCGCCGACCACGACGATCGTTGCGTTATTCGGCACATAGTAGGCGCGGTAGTGGTTGTAGAGGTCATCGCGGGTAATGTTGTTGATGTCCGCCATCCAGCCGATCACTGGCCACTGATATGGGTGAGCGCTGAACGCCGCGGCCATCATCTGCTCCACCATCGTGTTGACGGGGTCATCCTCATACCGCATGCGGCGCTCTTCCTTCACCACGTCCCGTTCGGACAGGAACTCCCTGGGGTCCAGCAGCAGATTCCGCATGCGGTCCGACTCGAGCTCAAGAGAGATGGCGATACGGTCCGCGGCAAAATTCTCGAAATAGGCGGTATAGTCTTTGGACGTAAAGGCGTTGTCGTTCCCGCCGTTTCGCTGAACCGTTTGCGAAAAGGTCTTCGGCCCATACTTCTTTGTGCCTTTGAACATCATGTGCTCGAGCAGATGCGACAGCCCGGTCGTGCCGAGCCGCTCGTTCCGCGAGCCGACCTTGTACCAGATCTGGAACGTGACCACCGGCGCCTTATGTTCTTCTTTGAGCAGCACCTTGAGCCCGTTCGGCAGCACCTTCTCAATGACCTTGAGGTCCTGGGCGAAACTCACAGCCGCCGCGAAAGACACAATCAGGAAAACGGCGAATCCTCTTAACGAATATTTCATAATACTGACCTCAATTCTAAACTCTGAACTCTGCCTGCGCCCAGCGCTTACGAGTGCCTGGCGCGAGTGCAGGGTGAACTCCGAACTCCCAACTCCGAACTGAATCACACCCCCGTATGTCCGAACCCGCCGGCGCCGCGTGTGGTCTCGGCCAGCGTGTCAACCTTGACAAACGTCGCTTTCTCTATCCTGGCGAAAACCAACTGCGCAATGCGGTCGCCACGGTTGATCGCAAACGGCGTATCGCTGAAATTGAACAGGATAATGCCGATCTCGCCGCGATAGTCGGCATCGATAGTACCCGGCCCGTTCAGCATGCCGATACCATGCTTGAGCGCAAGCCCGCTCCGGGGCCGCACCTGTCCCTCATATCCCACGGGGATGGCAACGGCAATCCCCGTGGGGATGAGCTTCCACTTTCCCGCATCGAGAACGAC
>JANONA010000369.1:0-10310 GCA_031420575.1 Nitrospirota bacterium
TATCACCGGCGGCACGGACGCGCTCGGCGAGGTGACCGTGAAGGTCGAGGAAGCGGGGAAGCGGGTTGCGGGCCACGGAGCGGACACGGACATCATTGTGGCGAGCGCCAAGGCTTACGTAAACGCGCTGAACAAGCTGGAGTATTGGAAGAAGGGTAGGCCAAAGAGCGGTTAGAACCAACGTAATATAAGTCCGCCATATTTCCCTTGACAACGAAAGCTAATGTATCATACGATAATCAGCACGTTAGCACTTCTATTCAACAGCACTTCTAAGCCGAGGCCCTGCGCCGGTTGCGCACCCTGCTCGAACGCGGCGGCTGCTTTATCGACGCGATGCTCTAACCTTAAAAGGCTCAACGCAACGCGCCAAGGGTTTGAGAAATTAACCTTAGGAAGGTATACTCACTCGAATGGCAGCCACCGCATATCAAGATATCAAGAAATCCCTGCGCCAGCTCTATATGGATGACAACCGGCCATGGCTGGTCGGGTTTAGCGGCGGCAAGGACAGCACGATGCTGGCCTCACTTGTGTTTGATGCCGCTCTCTCAGTTCCTCCTACTGAACGCACAAAACCAATCTCCGTAGTTTGCACCGACACGCGCGTGGAGATTCCGGCCATCGTGGAGATGGTGGCGGGCACACTGCGGCAAATGCAGCGGTGCTCGCAGCAAAATGACATCAACATTGACGTCAACCTTTTGAAACCCACGGCGGAAGCGTCATTTTGGGTCAACATTATCGGCCGCGGCTATCCGCCGCCGAACCGCGTCTTTCGCTGGTGCACGCAGCGGATGAAGATCGATCCCGTCAACGTCTTTGTTCAGCAGCGCCTTGGTCAATGGGGAGAAGCAATTCTCCACCTGGGCGCGCGCCGCGAGGAAAGCGCTACCCGCGCCCAGACGATGGCCGGTCGTGAAACGCGCAATGCGTTGTGTCGTCATCCCGATTTGCCCCGCGTGTGGGTGTCCAATCCGATCCAATTTCTGACGACCGAAGAAGTCTGGGCCTACCTGCTCCAGAAGCCCAATCCGTGGGGCGGAGACAATCGCGCGCTCTACAAACTCTACGCCAGCGCAAGCAACGGCGAATGTCCAATCCAGATCGACACCAGCACGCCAAGCTGCGGTAATAGCCGCTTCGGTTGCTGGACGTGCACGGTCGTGGACCGCGACAAGACCAGTGAAGGTTTGCTCGCCAGCGGCGATGAACGCATGGAGAAGCTGATTGATTTCCGCGAAACGCTCCTTTTCCACCGCGACCCCGCCAACGGCAAACGCGACAGCCGCCGCATGAATGGCAACGACGGCCCTGGCCCGCTCTTAATTCCGGCGCGGCGAGAACTTCTGAAGCAACTCCTGGCGCTGCAGGAGGACGTCGGCCTGCAACTCATCAGCCCGGAGGAACTCCTCCTTATCCAGCAAATGTGGAAAGCGGCACGAGACCCTGACGACGGCTGCGGCGTGGCCCGCATCGTCAACAAACAACGAGGTGTCATAATGAACACTGACCTGAATGAACTGAATCGCCTGCGTGAGATGGAAGAAGAAGTCGCCCGCGAGAAAGGCATCGATGCCGAGACGTTGCGTCGCATGCTCGCCAAGGTCGAGGAATACAGCGAAAGCCACCGCGCCCACGGTCTCCCTGACGATTTGCTCAATATCCTGAAGGACGACTTGGAAAACCAGACCGCAGGAGCGAAAAGCTGACATGCCGGAAGTCTATATCGACTCGCTCACGCTCGAAAATTTTGGCCCGTTCTATGGCGAGCACACGTTGAATTTCGGCAGCCTGGAGGGCCGTTGCGGCATTCTGGTTGGCGGAAAGAACGGGGCGGGTAAAACCCATCTTCTGCGGGCGCTCTATTTGGCCGTTGTCGGTGAAAGCGGCGTTGGTGATTTGAAGCGTGTCGAGACCGGCTCAGATGCAACCCGTTTCCTTTTCGACAGATCGCTGAACCGACGCGCGCAAGCTGAAGGCCAAGATACTGTCCGTCTCAAAGTCGCAGTTTCGCTGCGCGACGACAAAAGCGGTGGCAGCCGTAGGGTTGAGTTAGTGCGCGAAATCAGGCATCGCCCAAATTCTTCACCCATTTGGCATTCTTCTGCTCAGCGTTCGGACACACCTGGCCTGATTGAGGACGAACAGATCATCCAAAAATTGCGCGATGTATTCTTGCCACGGCATCTGGCGCGCTTTTTCTTTTTCGATGCGGAGCGAAGTCAAAGCATCAACTTGGGGCAACAAGACATCGTCGAGGGCGTAAGCCGCATCTTGGGGCTGTGGACCTACGGCGAACTGGAAAATGATCTCCGACAATTGATTCAGCAAAAGATTCCACGCGTTTTCAATTCAACCAGCGGCTCTGACCCAGCTACGAAACTCGCTGACCTGTCTGCTGACGTGCTCCGAGTTGAGGGGTATCTGAAAGCGCGCCGCAAGGAACAGGATAGCCTCGAACGGGACTTGCATGAGGTTGATGCGGAATTGCAAGAGGTTGAGGACGACCTGAAGACGCTTGGCGCGGTTGATCCTGATGAGCTTCAACGCGCACAGGAACGACGGAACGAACTCACCAAAATCAAGGCCGACCTGGAGGCAAAACTCACTGGCGCTTGGGAGTTGGCAATTCCAGTTTCACTGCTTGGTAAATATCGCAAGGAACTCCACGACTACTTGTTCTCAGAGGAACGGCGGCGTGAATGGGAAGGCGCAAAATCTACCGTTGAGCCGAAGATCCCTCAAGTAAAAGAAGACGTTTTCGGCAGCGCACCGTCGGAATTCGCGCTACAACCAGACGTCGAGGCGTTTTACATCAAGCGACTCGAAAATGCCTTGCGCCGTTTGTTTCATCCGCCCCCCGATGGAATGCCCGACCGGGTTTTTGTCGCTGACCGTAACGACACGAGCGCCCAGATTCGCGCCCGCCTCGGCACGGCTGCTGGTTCGTTGCGCGACTTGGCCGAGATGTGCGTCAGCATCGAACGGATGGACGCAGAATTGCGCGAATTGGATCAAAAGCTGAGGCAGATGCAGCAAAACACTGCGGCTTTTAAGCGCGGCACGGAATTGCATCAAAAGCGCGGCGAACTCATTTCCAACCGAGAGCAAATCACCAAGCGCATCGCTGAGATTACTGCGGAGGTCTCGCGGCGCGATGTCGAACTTTGCGAACTGAAGCGCCAGGAAACCAATCAGCGGGAGATTGTCGAAAAAGCCGAGAAAGGCCAAAGCCTTGCCTCACTGGCGGCGCGTTATCGCGAAGCGGCTGGTGAAATACGGAGTCGCGCCGCTATCCGAATGCGGAAGAAAATATCGGAGCACGTGGGCGAGTTGTGGGCGGAAATCACGGAACGGAAGCGGGAGTTCCTGGGAATGGAGTTTGACAGCCACTGGCAGTGCTTGCTCATTCGCCGCGACGGCAAACGCGTGACATGGGAGGAAACCAACACCTCCGCTGGTCAACGGCAGGTTCGCATGCTGGCGTTCTACGAGGCACTGCGACGTTTGGCCAAGCTGGTGCCGCCGCTGGTAGTAGACACGCCGTTGGCTCGCCTTGATAAAGAGGTTCGCGCCAACGCGCTCGACCAGCTTTATCTCAGCGGTCATCAATCCATCATTCTCACGACCAACTCGGAAGTTGACCCGGACGGACCGTTGTTCAAGCGCATCGGAGATCGGCTGGCGCGGGTGTACACGCTGCACCCCCACGGCAAACCGGACAGCGCCGACTATGAAGTGCGTATTACCAACGATTACTTCGGTCACGATTTATGACCGCAGCGGAGGAAAGTCATGAGCGAGCACTACGATGAGATGATTGTCGAAGACACCGGATGCAGTCCAGCAGACGCGGTGATGGTCGAGTACATCATACGTGAGGAAATTTTTCACAGCACTTTGGACTGGCAGACGCGGACTCAATTCCGCAAAGCCGCTAAAAAAGCCGCCAAAATGCTGCAGGCTGACCGGGCAACCTACGAAGAGTATTTCCGCGTAACGCGTGAAGCTTACCAGCGGCTGCGCGCGGAGAACGAGAAACGAGATAAGGCGATCACTTATGAAATTTGACACCAGTATCGCCGCGCATGATTTTATCGAAAATGTTTTTTCACGCGTAGGCGCGCGCAATCAGGCCGTGGTAGGACGTGCCGCCTTATTTCTCGCCTTGGGCGAAGGTGTGCCGTCTGAATTTAAGCCCAAGGACGCCAATGGCGTAACACTCAACGACGAGCAAGTCGTCGGCGACGAACTTAAAGACGTTGTGCGTGCCGCTCTGAATCACCGCGCGGGCCTGACGCTTGACGAAGGCGGCTATCGGCAGGAGTTTCGGCGTCATTTCGAATTCGGTTGCCAGCGGCTGAAGCAGATTTGGGAGGAGTCAGGCAACGACCAAGCCAACTTCGTCTCTGCATTGCTCAAGCTGACACATACTGAGTTTGGCAACGCCGCAGGGCCGAAAGCTGTCCAGCCGATGCCGGTGGTTGAGCAAGAAGTAAAACTCAAAGTGCTGGTTGACGCTCCTGAATGGAGCATGAACGGGCCAGGTACATCCAATGGTCTACTGGTGATTTCCGGCCAACCTGGTTCCGGAAAGAGCCAACTCGCACTTGACCTGCTGGCGCAATTAGCCAATGTCGGTGTCCGCTTCGTGTTTTTCGATATGAAGGGCGAACTGGAAGACGATCCCACGAATAAGCAGCAGAGCGATAACCGGAAACGTTTTCTCGATCAGACCGGGGCGCAGCACGTGCGGCTGATCCGGCAGGCCCTGCCGATCAACCCGCTTTACCGGGATGCGAATCCCGCGGTGAACGCCCAGATCGCAAACGAGATAGCCTCGCTCATTCGTGCATTCGCCCCGCAGTTGGGCGCCAACCAGCAGCAGGCCTTGAGCGACGCCTACCAGCAATTATCAGCCCCGGACTTCGACAGCCTGCTCGCGGAGTTGGAGCAGAACGAGGTGACCGGCGTGCCTCTTTCAATCGTGAAGCGGATTGTGGATTGCAACCTGTTCGCGTCGGCACAAGACGGCGTTAGCCCGGAGCAGTGGCTCAGCCGGTCGCTGGTGGTGGACTTCAAGGAGTTCGGCAATGACAGCGACACCAAAGCGCTGGCCGTCGCCCTCATCCTGAACTTCCTGATCAAGAAGTTCAGTCAGCAATTGGCCATCAAGAACGGCATCCAGCCGCTCAAGATGGTGCTGTTCGTGGACGAAGCGCACCTGTTGTTGCCGAAGGAAAACAAGGCAGGCCTGCTCAGCTCGCTCGCTCGGCAAGGGCGGTCGAGGGGCTTCCCCGTCTGGCTCGCCTCGCAGGACGCCGACAAGTTCCTCACCACCGGCACCAACGAAACCAACTTCGCCGAGCTTGCCGAGTGCGGCGTTCACTTTTCACCGCAATCTCTGAGTTCCGCCGATCAAAAGCTGATCCTCGGCGGCGTCATGCACCAGAAGTTCAAAAAAGCCGAAGCCGTCCTGCGCCTGCAAGGTAAGCTTCAGACCGGCATGGCGCGGCAGTTCTGGAAGGATGAAGGGAGGTAACCGCATGGCACGTACTTCATCACCCAATGGTGACCGGGTGCTCATTAATGCGTCTCCAACCAAGGAATTTTTCATTCACATGCTGACTCGCGACATCCCCCTGACCCGGGCCATTCTTGATCTCGTGGATAATTCAGTCGACGGGGCACGGCGGATTCGTCCTGACGGCGATTACGACCGACTCTGGGTGCGAATGGAAATGGATGCTAAGCATTTCCGTATTGCCGACAACTGTGGTGGAATCCCCGTCGATGTCGCGCGCGACTATGCATTTCGCTTCGGGCGCCCCAAAGAAGCGGAGGGGACACCCGGTTCAATGGGACAGTTTGGAGTCGGTATGAAGCGGACCTTCTTTCGACTCGGGCGACATTTTGTAGTGCGTTCAATAACAAAGGAGTCGCGATTTACAGTTGATGTCGACGTGGATAAATGGATGGCCGATGGCGAATCTCCCGAGAAGTGGCACTTCAAATTCAGTGAAATAGAAACTGGTTTGCACATTAAGGAGAAAGACACCGGCACGGTGATCGAGGTTGATCGGCTATTGCCAAACGTGACAGATGCTTTCGCGTTGGAAAACTTTAGGAGTAGGCTTGCAGAAGAGATGAGTCACGCGCATGCCTTAACTCTAGATCGCGAGCTTGCCATCACTTTAGACGGCCTACCAATTAAACACGATCCGCAGGAGCTTTTCTCTTCACAGTTGCTCAAGCCCGGCTTCATCGTAAAATCTTACAGCAGCAAGACCCTCACTGGTAAATCAGGACCGCCTGTCCGAGTGAAGCTTTATGCTGGAGTATCAGAGCGTAGCCTGCACGAAGGTGGTTGGTATCTCTTTTGCAACGGTCGCCAAATTCTCCGTGCCGACAAAACGGCCACAACTGTCTGGGGGGATCGTCATCAGATGCGTGTGTATCACCCGGATTTTGCCTATTTCCGCGGTTATGCATACTTCGACAGCGATGACGGTGCATTGCTCCCGTGGACAACGACGAAGACGGGAGTCGACGCTGATTCACCCATCTATAAAGCGGTCCGGCAAGAGATGATCGAAATGACGAGGCCAGTTCTCACATTCCTTACGAATCTAGAAAAAGAAAGAGCTACTGCTGCTGCGGTACGTCCGCTGGAACATGCGATTACGACCGCGCGAGCCGTGCAAGTGCAAACGATTACTCAACCACATGCTTTCGTAAGTCCGCTACCGATTCGTGCGCCTTCTGGTCCGAAGATGCAGAAGATTCAGTTTGTCAAACCCGCTGCGGAAGTGGAGAAAGCCAAGCAACTTCTCAAAGTGAGATCGTTTACCGCGGTGGGAGAAAAAATGTTCGAATATTTCATGCGCTACGAAACAGGAGAAAAGGAATAATGCCGGGCAGTTACCGAATCATCAATTACGCACTCCGCCCAGCAAAGGCGATTGAACGGAGAATGCTATGCGCGGCATTCGAACGCCTGAATCCCTTTCAGCGGATTCAGAAGTACCGTTACGTGGGTTTTGGTTCCATCTATTTCAGCGATTTCCAGCTCCTACACCGCGAACTCGGAATAACCGACATGTTAAGTATCGAAAAGGACGTTTCAGCCAAGGCGTGCTTCCGGTTCAATCGCCCTTACAAGTGCATTCGATTGAAGTTTGCCCCGTCTACGGAAGTCCTACCGACGCTCAACTGGGGACGACGAACGATACTTTGGTTGGATTACGATGATCGACTCAATGTGAACATCTTAGGAGACATCGCGACCGTTTGCTTGCGCGCCACCAGTGGCAGCATAGTCGTCATTTCCGTTAACGCGCAGCCTGACGCCGAGCCGAGTAAAGAAGATCGCGATCTATATCAGGAGGAAACTGGCAAGCCCTTTGACCTTGGCGATTACCGACTGCACATTGCGAAAGAACTTATTGGCGAAAAGTTGCCCGCCGGCACGTCGGGAGCTGATTTACGAGGACAAGATCTCGCCAAAGTTTTCCGTAAGATCATACACAACGGAATTGATGAACAGCTTTCAATTCGCAATGCGATGTTACCGGCCGAAGAAAGAATCCTTTACCGACAACTCTTTCACTTCCGCTACAAGGATGGAGCCCAGATGTTAACCGTAGGGGGGATATTGTATCGGGCCGCAGAGGAGAAAACCGTGATGGCTTGCGATTTTGATATGCTGCCGTTCATCCGGAGCGGCATAGAACACTGTAGCATCAAGGCGCCCTGCTTAACAGCAAAAGAAATCCGTCACCTTAATTCTCAACTCCCGACAAGGCCGTCTGTCAAACTCCACGTGCCCGGCGTACCGGATGCGGATATTCAACAATATGCCGAGGTGTATCGTTTCTTCCCGACGTTCAGTGAAATACTGTTCGCGTAACGGTCGGCATCAACCAAGCGTTGCTCGTAGGGTTTCTGCGAGCCTTCTCGCGGAATCGCAAACATTCGCGACCTCCGCGCCCGTCGTTTCCAGTCCAAGGGAAAAACGAATCATTGAGCGAGAATGATTGCCCTCAGGTTTCATCGCTTTGATGACATGAGAGGGTGCGTCCGAATCGGCGAGGCAGGCTGAGCCGGACGAGGCGCAGATGCCTTCCTTGTCGAGGAGAATGAGCAGCGCTTCGGATTCGACGCCGTGAAAGGTGATGTTGGTCGTGTTGGCGAGACGCAGAGTCTTATGACCGTTGCATTCGGTGTTCGGGACAGTGCCGAGAATGCCTTCCTCCAGTTTGTCACGCAACGGACGGACTTTCTTTTCGTAGTCAGGTAGGTAACGACGAGCCAGTTCGGCGGCTTTGCCGATGCCGACAATCAGCGGGACGCTCTCCGTGCCACCGCGCAGATTACGCTCTTGGTGTCCTCCGTATAACAGCGGTGAGAATGGCGTTTTGCGGCGGACGTATAGCGCGCCAATTCCTTTCGGCGCATGAAACTTGTGACCTGTCAGCGATAGGTAATCAACCGGAAGTTTCCGAACATCCATCTTGATTTTACCCGCCGCTTGCACCGCGTCGCAGTGATACAGCACTCCGCGTGACCGGCAAATCTCAGCAATTTCCTTCATGGGAAACAACACACCCGTCTCATTGTTCGCCCACATCAGCGAGACGATGGAAGTCTCATCCCCGATGGAGTTTTCGAGGTCGGCCGGTTTCAGTAAGCCGTCACGGTCAACGGGCAGGTAGGTGACGCGATAGCCCTCCTTTTCCAGCGCCATGCAATAGTTAAGTACCGAGGAATGTTCGACCGCCGAGGTGACGATGTGCCGCTTGCTCGGATTAGCCTTGAGCGCTGCGTGAATCGCGGCGTTGTTGCTTTCCGTTGCGCACGACGTGAAGATAATCTCCAACGGGTGTGCCCCGATTAAATCCGCTACCTGCTCCCGCGCTGTCTCTATAACCGACTTCACTTTCGCACCAAACTTGTACGCGCTCGACGGATTGCCCCATTCCGTCGTGAGGTACGGCATCATCGCCTCCAGTATCTCAGGCAATACCGGCGTCGTCGCATTGTGGTCAAGGTAAATCATAATAGGTTATAGATGGTCCTTCTCGCTTGAAATATTCGCTTAATAGGCCCGGAACATCCTCTGGCACTCAGTTCCTCTTTAGCATACGTGCTATCCGACGCTCCAGCCAGTGAGAACCGCAAGCGCCCCGGTGTTTCATGTCGACATATCAGCGCCGGATATGCATACATCAGTGCAATAATGTCTGGTAGTCTCTTGCTCCGTGGATGATTCGATGGACGAGTACCGTATCGCTGCCGAGGGTGTAAAATACCAGGTAATTCCCAACAATCAGATAACGATATCCCATTCGTGCGAGGTCCTCTTCACCGGGGATCCTGCCGAGCAAGGGGTGTTGTTCGAGACGGGAGAGGGTTGCTTCGATCGTTTCGAGAAATGCGGCAGCCGCATCAACATTGTCCGCGGCGATGAATGAGACTATTTCATAGAGGTCTTCCTCCGCGATGTTGAGGAGCCTGACACAGCGATTACGCGGGCTCATGCAGCTTCTTTCTCATGTCGGTCATGACCTGTCTGAGCGTTCTGCCCTTATCGCCCGACGCAATCTGGTTCTGGGCGACGGCAAGTTTGCCGAAAAGATCAATCTTGAGCTGAAGCTGCGCGTACCGCGCCATGGACATGACGACCATGTCTCCTTCGCCGTTCTTGGTGATGAAGATAGGTTCGTTCAGCTTGTGCGCGAGTTCCGATATTTCGTTCGCCTTGTTGCGGAGGTCGGAGATCGGTTTTATTGTGGGCATGTGTGCGCTCCTTTGATTGAACAATATTATATCATTTTAATGATAAAGTCAATCGAGTCTATAGGTGGTTCAGCACATTCGGAACTTCTTAGACATAATGGTTGACAGTTGAATAGCAAATGACCTGCCCCTTGCAATAGATGGACACAAGGGTCCTCTCCTGCAAGGAGAACGCGGCAAATAACAACCCTATCCCTTCGCTCTTTCACGCATTTCCCCTGATAAACCACACAAAAAAAGGTTGCAACGAATTCTAAGATATTGTATATTCACACACTATGCCGATGACAATCACTGAAAAGATACTCGCCGCGCACTGCGGCAAAAAAGAAGTTAAGCCGGGTGAGTTGATCAACGCGAAGCTTGACCTGGTGCTTGCGAACGACATCACCGCGCCGATCTCGATCAAGGAGTTTCGCGCCGCGGGCGCCAAAAAGGTGTTCGATCCCGACCGGATCGCGCTTATTCCCGACCACTTTGCGCCGAACAAGGACATCGCATCCGCGGAG
>JANONA010000370.1:0-6703 GCA_031420575.1 Nitrospirota bacterium
AGTATCGACAATAGCGGTCTTAAGCATTTCTCAGTTCTTTGGCAAGATCAAGCTCGACGAATTTAATAGGCGCAACGCCCCTGTGCAACAGAATCTCGGAAAAGGCCTTCTCTGAATACCCTGCTATTTCCGCGGCCTTGCTGAGAGAGACAAGTTCCTCTTCTAAAAGCTTGACTGCGAGAAGAAGTTTGACTTCTTCCTGTTTGATATTGATCTCGGGCAGCTTGATTGACATTCCCATTTTTATTTTCCCTCCTAACCCGGACAAGCCGGAACCATAAACAAATTCATATTTACCACGGATGCACACTGATGAACACGGAAAAATTATAGATTTACTAATGACCATCTTAGTAAATCGTCCAGTTGAGTTGGCGGGTTTCGCGTTGCCCTGCCGGGCTTACCGGCTTTGCGACGCTGCCCGCACAGGCGCGCGAATTAGGCTGAGATCGACGAGGTTGGCTTGATTTGTTTTTTCTTTCTCTTGTAGAAGCGCCGCTATCTTATCGATGTCGTAATCATTCTCGGAGGCTATCTGGTCTTTGACTCTCCATATCTCTTCGAGTATTTCATTTTTCATATCAGACCTCCCATGAGTTCTTGCGGGCTGCATATCTCTGGACAGAGCAAACCTCTGTCCAAAAAAAACATCCTGATGGCCGGTTTCGTCTCCGCGTTATCAATATGCCTGCAGTTCCACGTCAGAAGATAATCCATACCATGCACCGTTGCCAGGGAAATATGGAAAGCGTCATCAATGGCTTTCTTTGGTAACAGCGAGTTCGATATTAGTTGCTTAGTGATTTCCACGACGTCTTGATTCATCTTAAGAAGAGGGATTCCCGCAAGCGAATCCAACCTTCGTTGCGCGGCATCCGCGTCTCCCTTGCCGGATTCTTCTATGACCAACTCCGAGATAAATATCTCAAACTCAGGTCTTCGGCAGCTCCACCATTCCCACGTTAAGTTCTGCCAGGCAGCAACAATGAGATTGGACGATGGACGTGCCGTCAGATAGCTTACTGATTGTCGTTTCCAGATAAACTTTCTTCTTCATGATCGTTCTCGGTTTGCAGGTCGGGGCGCGCTTTTTGACCCCGTTAGAGATTCACTGAGTATCGTTTATTCTGAACGGTGTGAGCCCCCTTATCTCTAACGGGGCGCCCCGACTTACCGGCTACTCTCTGCAATTAAAATAACCCAACAAACCGCTAAAGTCAATCAAAACAAAACGCCCGGCAGCCAGAACGGCAGCAGGGCGTTATTAGGTAAAATATTTTTTTCAGATCGAGTCAAACAACTCAACCTAATACTACAGCGGACTTTTTAGCACCACATATCATTTATCCGTCATTCCGGCAGGGTTCAAGCCGGAATCCAGAGATTATGCTCCCTATACTCGGACCAGTGAACAGTATAAGCCATAGATGAGAGGAGCAAAGTTTAACAAATAATATTTTGGATGTCAAAAAAAATTGTAACTACTCAGGTTCAAAGTTCCAAGGTTCACGGTTCAAGGTTAAAGAGCTATGAAGATTGAACGGTTTGAAGATATTGAGGCTTGGCAACTGGGACCAGACGAACACGTGCTGCCGTTCGTGGATTCATCAACCAACTCAAAAATATCAGGAGAGCAAAGTAGCCAACTGTGAACCTGACAACCTGAGTAGTTACAGAAAATGCGGGATAACGTGTCTCTACTTCATGCCCGATTGCAGGGGCGGCGGGAGATCTTTTCCCAGGTCTCCTCGTCCAGGTCGTTGATATACTCCCGTATGGAAAAATCCTTGCCGCACGCCGTGCAGCGTAAGCCGACCTCGCGTCAACCGCACCGGAGCTCGACTCCCTTGCCGCAAACCTTGCATTTCATGAAAACCTCAAACTAAAAATAGTGGACAGGAGCCGGTATTCAGGAGTCAGGAGAAAAAGCGCATTACGACCTGTAACGATCTTATCCTATATTGCTTTCAAGATAACACCTTACCACCCCTATCCCCTCCTAAAATAGGAGGGGGATTTGATGGCTCCCCTCCTTGATAAGGAGGGGTTGGGGGTGGTCGGTTTACGTACCAGTTTGCTTGCTTTATAGCATTAGTGTCAACTTAAATGCATATTGGAATTATCCTGTCTTCTGTCTCCTGGCTCCTGAATTCTGCTGTTCTTATTCCACCACCTCCAGCTTGATCGACAACTCCCGAAGCTGGGCCGTAGAGACACGCGACGGCGCCTCGGTCATAAGACAGATGGCCTTCTGGGTCTTGGGGAAGGCGATCACGTCGCGGATGGACGCGGCGTGCGTGAGGATTGCCGTGAGCCGGTCAAGGCCGAAGGCCAGGCCGCCGTGCGGCGGCGCGCCATACTCAAGCGCTTCAAGCAGAAACCCGAACTTCTTCCTCGCGTCCTCTTCGGCGATGTTCAGGAGCTCGAACATCCGCGACTGGACCTCCGAGCGGTGAATACGGATGCTGCCGCCGCCGATCTCCGAGCCATTCAGCACGATGTCATAGGCCCTGGCCAGAATCCTGAGCGGATCGCTTTTCATAAATTCAAGGTCCTCATCCCTGGGCGCGGTAAAGGGATGGTGCATGGCGTCGTAGCGCTTTTCATCGGCGTTCCACTCCACTAAGGGGAAGTCGGTGACCCAAAGGAAGTTCAACTTGCTCTCGTCGATCAGGTTCAGCCGCTTGCCCATGAGCAGACGCAGATAGCCGAGCGTCTCCGCCGTGATCTTCGGATTGTCGGCGATGAACAGCATGAGGTCGCCGGGCTTTGCCGCAAGCCGCTCGGCAATGACTTTCACCTGGCCGTCCTTGAAGAATTTGGCGATGGGCGACTCGAAACCCGTCTCCGTTACTTTGATCCAGGCTAAGCCCTTCGCCCCGAAGACCTTTGCCTCGTTCGTGAGGTCGTCCACCTCTTTGCGTGAGAGACCCGCCATGTTCGGCGCGGCAAAACCCTTGACCTTGCCGCCGAGTTCCACTGCCTGGAGAAATACTTTAAAGTCCGAAACCTTTGCGATGTCCGAAATATCCTTGAGCTCGAGCCCGAAGCGCGTGTCCGGTTTGTCCGAGCCATAGCGGTCCATGGCCTCATGGTACGCAAGCCGCGGAAAGGGCCGTTCAATATCGAGCCCCTTCACCTCCCGCACGACCTCAGCCAGAAGCTCTTCCATCAGCGCGATCACGTCGTCTTCGTCAACGAAGGACATCTCGAGATCGATCTGCGTGAACTCAGGCTGCCGGTCCGCGCGCAGGTCCTCGTCGCGGAAGCATTTCACGATCTGGTAGTAGCGCTCGAATCCGGCCACCATCAGGATTTGTTTAAAAAGCTGGGGCGATTGCGGCAGCGCGAAGAACGTGCCGGGGTTCACCCTGCTCGGGACCAGATAGTCCCGCGCGCCCTCGGGCGTACTCCTGGTCAGAAACGGGGTCTCAACATCAATGAAACCGCTGTTATCGAGAAAACGCCGCGCGGTCCGGGTGATCACATGGCGCGTGATGAACGTCTTCTGGAGGCTGGGCCGACGCAGGTCGAGGTAGCGGTACTTGAGCCTGAGGCTCTCCGCAACGTCGGTTTCGTCCTCGATCATGAACGGCAGGGGCTTGGACGCATTCAGTACCGCGAGGTCGCTCACGAGCACCTCGATCTCTCCCGTCGGCAGTTTGATGTTCACTGTATTGCCCGGTCGGAGCGAGATCACGCCGGTGACGGCGAGCACATACTCGCTCCTGATGTCGCGCGCCCGCGTGTGCGCATCCGCTGACGTCTCGGGGTTAAAGACCACCTGCGTGATGCCGCCGCGGTCCCTGAGGTCCACGAAGATAAGCCCGCCGTGATCTCTCCTCGTATTCACCCATCCCATGAGCGTCACGGTCGCGCCCACGTCCTTCTTCGTCAGTTCACCGCAGTTATGCGTCTTTTTATGTGATTTCACCTTGCCGCACCCCTCTTGGATTGATGCAAAACAGACTGGATAATAGCACCTCACTCGACATAAAGTCAAGGCATCTGATAGGCATAAAATCGCATGGATACCGGACCGGGGATATGGTATAGTAGAAAACATGATCGCCCGACTGATCGCTCTTTTTGTCATAGCAACACTGACCGTGCAAGCAGGGCTGGCCTTTAGTCAGCAGAAGCCTCTGAAACTGAAGCTCACCTACACCACGGCGCACGGCGGATTGAGGACCGCTGTCTCGCCAACGAAGAAGAACCTGCCCAGGCTCGGCCTGGCGCTCGCGGGCGGTGGCGCCAAGGCAGCCGCATCGATTGGCGTTCTGAAGGTCCTGGTACAGGAAGGTATTCCCGTTGCCGCAATTGCGGGCACCAGCATGGGTGCGGGCGTGGGCGGCCTGTTTGCCGCCGGCTATAGTCCTGATGAGATCGAGCGGATATTCCTCGAGAACGACTGGAACGACATCTTCAACGACACGCCCCGGCGCGTATTCCAGACCCAGGAGCAGAAAGAAACGGGCAGCCGCCATCTGCTCGAGTTCACCTTCTCCCGTGGCCTCTTCATGCCGCCCTCGGGCCTGTCGGCGGGCCAAAAACTGACCAACCTCCTCGCAAGCAGGACTCTCGCCGCCTCCTTTGAGGCGGGTCTTGATTTTGACCGATTGAAAATTCCCTTCCGGGCCATTGCCACGGACATCGAGAACGGCGATAGGGTGGTCATCGGCCGCGGCTTGCTGCACGAAGCCATGCGCGCCAGCGCGGCGATCCCCCTCGTGTTCCAGCCCGTGGAGCTCGAGGGCAGGATGCTCGTGGACGGCGGACTCGTGAACAACCTGCCGGTCGATGTAGTGAGGTCCATGGGCGTTGACGTGGTCATTGCCGTTGATGCTTCCGCAAAGCTCGAAAAAAAGGAGCGGCTGACTTCGCTCCTTGAGGTCATGAGCCAGTCCATCTCTCTCCCGGTCCGGCGCGAATCCGAGCGGCAGGCCGCGCTCGCGGACCTCGTGATCGCGCCCGACACGTCGGGCTACTCCTTCGCCGACTTCCCGTCCATGCGCGAGCTTGTCAAAAAAGGCGAAGAAGCCGCGCAGGCCGCCCTGCCTCGCATCCGCGAGCTCATGCGGCCGAAGAGCTCCGTGCGGGCGGGAGAAGACCGCTTCCGCATCACTAACCTGATCATCCGGGGAAATGTGAACGTCTCCGAGGCCGCGATCCGGTATGCCATGGCCCCGGTCCTTTCCCCGCGCGAGGCAACCTCTGACGAGCTCCATGCCGCGCTCACGGAGCTTTTTCGCCTCGGCTGGTTTGCCGATGTCGCCCTGGACCTTGAGAAGGAGGGCGAAGGCTCACGCGCTCTCCTGACAATCGAAGAAAATCCCGTCGTAAAAAACATCGTGGTCTCGGGAAACACGATCATTCCGACGAATGATATTCTTTCAACATTCTCCTGGCAGAAAGACCAGGCGCTCAACAACACCCGGTTGTCGGCTGAGTTGGACAAAATCGTTGCAACATGCAGGAACCGGGGATACCTGCTCACGCGCATTGAGCGCGCGGGCATGAACGCGGAGACCGGCACGCTGGAAATCGTTTTCTATGAGGGCCAGGTGGATTCCATCACGCTCGTCGGCCAGAAAAGAACGAAGCGGTCAACACTCCAGCGGGAGACCGCGACCAGGGCGGGCAAACCCCTGAACTTCGACATAGCCGCCTACGACATCCAGCACCTCTACGCCCTGGACTACTTTGAGTCCGTTTCCACCGACATGACAAAGAGCCCCCGGGGCGGAATCGACCTTACGCTCAAGATCAAGGAAAAACCCACGACCAAGATCCGGCTCGGCCTCCGCTACGATCTCGAGGACCGCTTTACCGGCCTCACCGACATTGTCATGGACAACGTGACCGGCAGGGGCATCAAAGCCTTCCTCTACACCCGGTATGGGAATTATACGGACCTCACGCTGGGCTACCATTCACCGGTTTTCCTCGACACCTCCTTCGCGCATACGGTGCAGGCGTTTTACCGGAACCGGGATTACGCACTCTACGAGGACAAGCACAAGATCAACGAGCTCACTATCACCAGGACCGGCGCGGAAGTCGCCTTCGGTTACCAGTGGTTCCGGTTCGGCGACACCTACCTGCGCTACCGCTACGCAACGGACACGACGCAAGAGACCCTGGGCACGAACCCCGCCAGGGACATCGCGCACATCGGAAGTCTTGCCTTCCTTACCACCATCGACACCTTAGACAGGCGCACGTTCCCGCACTCCGGCATTTTATTGAATGGGTACTACGAAACCGCCCATCCCGAGTACGGCGGCAGCACGGGGTTCACGAAGACCGCCGTGTACGCACAGGGAGCCATCCCGCTTGCCGAACGACATACGGTGGTCCTCGAAGGTTCAGCAGGCCTGGGAAGCGGGGGGCTCCCCTTTCAGGAAAAATTCGGGATCGGCGGGGCGGATTATCTTCTTGGTTTTCCGCTTGCGGGATACCAGCGCAGGGAATTCACGGGTTCTCATGAGCTCGGTTTCTCGGCAGCCTACCGGTGGAAGATGAAGGACTACCAGCTCAAGGCGGTCAAGGCCGTGTACTTGAACCTCACGGGCCAGGCCGCCAATGTGTGGGACAGCGGGAATGCGATGTCGCTGGACGATCTACGAAACGGTTTTGGAGTTGGTTTGCACGCGGACACGATCATAGGGCCGGTGCGGCTCGACTACGGAGTGGGAGAACA
>JANONA010000371.1:0-2380 GCA_031420575.1 Nitrospirota bacterium
ATAATACTTGACAACTGAATCTGAATTTTCATATCATTCACGCATGCCGCGATAAGCCAGTTGGTAGGTCGGGTAGAGCAACTCGACAACCCGACACAATTGCAACTATTATGATCGAAGGTACTGATGAGGAATTATGAAATACCAGTACAACCTATAGGGTCAGGCCTACTTTCTTGCCATTTCGCCAATTTTCTGCTAAAGTCCCTCCATGATCCGTCCACTCCGTATCGAATTCTGGAGTAAGCGTTAGCGAGCGAATACGATAACTTCTTCCTTGAGAATCGAAGATGCTGTCCACTTCAGTTGTAGCATCTTCAATACCCCGGCGCAGTCTACCCCGTTAGAGAGAGTCGGCACATCCTGCTGTGCGTACGATCTGGACAGAGGTGAGAGGTCAGTTCACTCCTGGGGGTAGCTCAGATCATCTCGTGGATCATCTCAAAAAACACAGAGACATCCCTGCGATTCCCCGGAGCCAGCGGTATTACCTACATCAAACCCGGAAGACCCCTTTTTTGAAAGAAACTCAAAGTACCAGGAAAAAGCATTTTTTCTTTGTATGGGTTGACAATTCTTGAAAACTCGTGCAATATGAGTCTGACCAGTCTGACTATAAGGGGCATCATGAATACATGGCAACTTCAGGAGGCAAAGGCCCGTTTGAGCGAGCTTATTAAGAAAGCAGCGAAGGATGGGCCGCAAAGCATCACGGTCCATGGGGCGTCCACTGCGGTGGTGATCTCGCAGGAGGAATACGACCGGCTCAAGCATCCGCGGGGGAGCTTCGTAGCATTTATGCGCCAGTCACCGCTCTACGGCCTGGAACTCGATCTGAAGCGTGAGCAAAGCTTAACACGGGAGGCCGACGTCGCATGAGTTACCTGCTCGATACGAATATTCTGTCCGAAACGATCCGCCGGGCTCCGAACAAATCCGTGATCACCTGGCTCGACCAGATCCCTGGTGAAGCTCTATTTGTGAGCGTCTTGACGCTTGGCGAGATCCGCAAGGGCGTCGAGGCGATTGAGGATAAAAAACGGCGTGAGAAACTGCGCTTGTGGCTGGAACACGAACTTCCGGCATGGTTCGAAGGCAGGGTGCTTCCCGTGGATATCGCCGTTGCTGACCGCTGGGGCCGCATCTTGGCTGAGGTCGGCCGCCCGGTTCCAACCATCGATAGTCTCCTCGCGGCAACTGCATTGCATTATGAGCTGCGGCTGGTCACCCGCAATGCAAGGGACTTCGAGTATCCCGGCCTCGAGGTTATAAACCCGTTCAAGTAGGCTTGACCGTCCCCTGTTCACGAACAAAGCTATTCTTTCCCCCGTCCCGGGGGCGGCAAGGGGATGTAGTGACAGAAGTTGACTTGTTGAGAATAGGCCATGATGGGACAGTGATTACCATTGATGAAACAGAATATCGTCGAGCGCCTGAAAACAATTGAACAGTCAGAAAGTATCAAAATCCTTCTGGCCGTGGAGTCCGGCAGCAGGGCTTGGGGATTTGCTTCGAATGACAGTGATTGGGATGTACGATTCATCTATGTTCAGCAACTGGATTGGTATCTTTCGATTGACGATAAGCGCGACTCGCTGGAATATCCTGCCGACGATCTTCTGGACTTCAGCGGCTGGGATCTGCGAAAAGCTCTCCGGCTCTTCAGGAAATCAAACCCGCCTTTGCTCGAATGGCTCCGAAGCCCCATTATCTACCTTGAACAGTTCAGCACTGCAGAGCGCATGCGGTCTCTTTCAGCGGAGTATTTCAATCCCCGTTCCTGCCTGCATCACTACCTGCATATGGCATCAGGGAACTTCAGGGAGTACCTGAAAAGCGATTACGTGCCGGTCAAAAAATACTTCTATGTGCTCAGGCCGGTTCTGGCTTGCCAGTGGATCATGAAGACGAACACCATGGCCCCGATGGAGTTTGACTACTTGCTTGCGACGCAGATAGACGACAATCACCTGAAAGAGGCAATCGAAGAACTTGTGAAGCGGAAAAAGAGCGGGGATGAGCTGGACCAGGAACCAAAGATCACGGTAATCAATGATTATCTTGAAGAACGGATCACGTTCTTTGAAGAACAGGTAAAGAGCTTCGGCCCGATCATTGCGCCCGATACCGGCAAACTCGATCTCTTATTCCGGGAAACGCTGCGAGAAGCCTGGTAATGCAGAAAGCAGTTGACGTGTTGCTGTAAAATATGTAAAATATGATTATCATATTATGCAGCAAGGAGAATAATCCATGAACAAAGAAAAAGTTGAAGAAGCCTTGAACCAGGTGCGGCCGGCGCTCCAGCGCGACGGCGGTGATGTTGAACTGGTGAGCGTAGACGAGAACGGCACGGTCAAGGTCAGGCTTAAGGGCGCGT
>JANONA010000372.1:0-3118 GCA_031420575.1 Nitrospirota bacterium
TTCATGCGGGCTTTGTTCACTCAAGGGTGATGGCGCGATAGGGACAAATAGCGGGGAGGTTTTGATGCTCCTCGAAACGGAACTTCGTATAGTCGATGATCCATGCCTTGTCGTCCCTGAGCTCGAAGAGCAGAGGATACACTTCGGCGCAAGCCCCGCAACCGGCGCATAAGCCGTAATCAATATTCAAGGTCACTAAACTCATAGCAAACTCATAAGGATCGATCGTGACGAAAGGCGCTGCCCGGAAAGTTTCTACCTAAAAACTGCAAACCACAGAGGCCACAGAGATAAATCTTGAGTATAAAAACCTTGGAAACCTTTTATTCTCAGTGTTCTCGTGAGTTTGATTTTGAAAAATTATAAGACTTGGAGCAGTCACCTTTTGAGTGCGCAGAGAGAAACATCGGTTTTAGGGTTTATTCCTTTTAATCAGCATGTTACTCTGTGAACTCTGTGGTTCGATTGCAGGATTTAGTTTCTATTTCTTCTTGAGAAACGGCAGGTCCACGATCTTTGCGGTGAGCTCCTTGTCGCGGACTTCGATCTCGATCTCCTGACCCGCCTGGGCATAGCGGCTTATGACATAGCCAAAGCCGATACCCGCGCGTCGGTGGGGAGACGAGACGCCGCTCGTTACCACGCCGATCTCGCGGCTATCGCAGAATATGCTGCCGCCGCTTTTCGGCGCCCCTTTGTCTAAGAGCACAAAACCAACCAGTTTCCACTTCGGTCCCTCGGCCTGGAGCTTGAGCAGGGCCTCTTTGCCGATGAATTCCTTTTTGAAGTCCACGAGCGCCGCGAGACCCGCTTCGAAGGGGGTGCGGGTTTCATCGAGATCGTTCCCGTACAAAAGATAGCCCATCTCCATCCGCAGGATGTCTCTGCAGGCAAACCCGCAGGGGAGAAGCCCCTCCGCGGACCCGCTGTTGACGATCGCGTCCCACAAGGCCCCGGCACGGTCAGCGGGCACGAAAAGCTCGCAGCCCTGTTCGCCGGTGTAGCCGGTGCGTGATATCAGGAGGGAGGTATCCTGAATGGTTATTTCCCGGACAGCCCTCGGGTTCATTCTCTTGAAGTGGTCCCCCGTGAGTTTCTCGATGAAGTGGAATGCCCGCGGTCCCTGCAAGGCAAATTGCGCAAGCGACTGCGTGACGTCAACGATCCGCGCATCATCATCGGCGTGTTTTTTGAGCCACAGGAGGATCTTTTCGGTATTGGCCGCGTTCGTGGTGAGCAGATAGCGGCTGCCGGAAAGGTGAAAGATAAGGATATTGTCAAGAATGAAGCCGGACTCATTGCAGATGAGGCCGTAGTGCGCTGAGCCGATCGCTATTTTCTCGGTGCTTTTCGTGAGTACTTTCTGGAGAAGAGACGCGGCGCCCGCGCCGCTGATCTCGATTCTGCCGAGGTAGCTGATATCGAACAGCCCGGCGGCAGTGCGCACCGCATGGTATTCGGCCGGAACATTGGAAAAGGAGAGCGGGGTCTGCCAGCCCTGGAAATCCGTCAACTTGGCATTTGCCTGAAGATGTTTCTGGTGGAGAACGGTCTGTTTCATTCGGTACTCCATGATTTAGTACGGAGTACAGGGTACAGAGTACGGAGTACTGAGTACTTTGTACTTTGTACTGAGTACTGAGTACTTTGTACTGAGTACTGGTACTGAGTACTGTCTGTCTTCTGAGTTAAGCTACTTTAATCTGAGTTTTTCCGGATCGGTCTTCCCATCGGCAAGTTTGTGGATGTCTTTCGGGCGGAAGGCGCCGACTTCGGTGATGATGGCCGTGATGTAGCGGGCCGGCGTCACATCGAATGCCGGGTTCGCCACCTTTACGCCATCGGGCGCTATCTGGACCTTGCCGAATACATGGGTGACCTCGCGGGGATCGCGTTCTTCAATGGGGATCAGAAATCCTGATTCCATGGTAAAGTCGATGGTTGAGAGCGGCGCGGCCACATAGAAGGGGATGCCGTGCTCCTTGCACAGTACCGCAAGACTGTAGGTGCCTATCTTGTTCGCCACGTCGCCGTTTTTGGCGACGCGGTCGGCGCCTACTATCGCCAGGTCGATCATATCGCGGTACATGAAGTAACCCGCCATGCTGTCCGTGATCAGTGTGCAGGGGATGTTCTCCTCCATGAGTTCCCAGGCGGTCAGGCGCGCGCCCTGAAGCACGGGACGGGTTTCGTCAACGTAA
Source organism: Nitrospirota bacterium (assembly GCA_031420575.1). GTDB lineage: Bacteria > Nitrospirota > UBA9217 > UBA9217 > UBA9217 > JALNZF01. The sequence goes on from JANONA010000372.1 coordinate 2,202, forward strand.
ACATGGATTTTTTTACCTTCCGCTACCGCGGAACGCATGACGCCCTCGGCGGTCCCGTAACCGGCTGTTGCGATGGACCCCGCATTACAGTGAGTGATGAGATTGTCATCATCGGACACGAAGGCGGCCCCGTAGCCGCCTATCCGCTTATTCGTCGCAATGTCCTCGTCGTGCATGCGCTGGGACTCATCCACCAGCATTTCCCTGAGCGCGTCGAGCCCCTTGTCTTTATTGGCCCGCGCAAACTTTTTGACCCGCTCGATGGCCCAGAAAAGGTTCACCGCTGTCGGGCGCGTGTTCGCCAGGTACGCGCAGAGCTCCTCGAACTTCGGCCAGAACTCCTCGAATGAGCCCGCTGGTATCTGTTTCGCGCCGAGCGCCAGGCCCATGGCAGCGGAAACCCCGATGGCCGGTGCGCCGCGCACCCATAATTCCTTAATTCCCTTTGCCACGGTCTGGTAGTCCTTGCAGTCGTTGTACACGATCTCGAGTGGCAGCTTTGTCTGGTCCAGCATCCGGACGACGCCGTTCTTCCATTCAACGGTGGGGATCATTAACGGTCTCCTTTTGGATAATGCAACAGGAATGCGAAGGTCACGCTTTCAATGCTTCTTTTATTTTTCACAGGCCATGTGGCGAATGATCTTTCCTTTGACCATATAGACGACCATCTCGGCGATGTTGGTTGCATGGTCCGCGATGCGCTCCAGGTATTTTGTAATATAGGTGAGACGCACGGCCCGTGAGATGTTCTTGGGATCCTGGAGCATATAAACAAGCAGTTCATTGAAGATTTGGTGGTTCAGGTTGTCCACGAAGTCGTCGGCCGCGCAGACTGAAAGGGCCAAATCCGCGTCTCCGGCCACAAAGGCATCGAGGCTGTCCTTGAGCATCTTCTGGGCCGCTTCAGCCATGCG
>JANONA010000373.1:0-10102 GCA_031420575.1 Nitrospirota bacterium
TTTAATCGCAGCCTGGATCTCGTCCCGAAGCAATTCCGGCGCGCTCTCCTGCTTCACGCTGACCGTCGCAACCGCATCAATCTTTCCTACGATCATCTCGGCGGCCTTCACCAGCTCGGCGCCCATGTTCTCGTGACATACCACAACTAATCCGATCATGCTCGAAGCTCCTTTCGAGTTTGGATGTTATTCCAAGTTGCAATCAAGATGACACTAATTACAGAGTGCAATCAACATGGCATGTTTTCGTAGGGGCGGCCCTGCGTGGCCGCCCTTGTTGCCATTGCCACCAGGGCAACCATCCCGTATGGAAAATTTACGGGACAGGCGCCGGGTTGCCCCTACGTTAGAACGGCAATAATGTAATCTTGAATGCAAATGCGAATTATTCTTCACCAAGAACGGAGAGCGCCATGAAAAACCAACAAGCCGTGCGTTCCTTTGAGTATAAAAATGACTATTTCTACATCGTCATCCGACAGGCGCCTGAATTGGGGCCTCAGACATACCTTTACTGTTGCGGGATCAATATCTCGCGATTCGATCCCCTTTGCTGGGGAAAAGCCGGCATCTGCTCGAACCCCGCATTTAAAGGCCTCCAGCAACTGCGTGCCGATGTCTCAGCCCACGCGCTGAAACTGGGCGTCCGGACGAAAAACGCCGAACACATCCCTTGCGGCCCCATAACGCCCCGGAATGACGGGTGGTATCGTGAGAATACCCTCCAGATCGACAACGCGTCTCCGAAGATCGTTCAGAACATCCTGGATTTCAGCGCCATGGACCTGGTAAAAACGATCCTGGCCGTTTGCGCCCCCGATGCGAAGCTCCCGGCCACGTGCCCGAACCCGTCGGCAATGCAAAAATGGCTTGAGTCGCTGGGTGTGAAAAATTACAAGGAAGCGGCGCCGCCGCCGATCGCGAGAAGGCAGGATCAGGAGAAGAAGTAACAACGCATCATCCGCTCTAATGCCAGGACAAAAGAGCCTAAGATGTTCTATGCTCCATGCAAAAACAAACCCTTGACTTGCCCTGTTCTTTCCTCTAAACTTCATATCATGTTGAAAACGCTGGACGAAATACGAGCACGAATCATAACTTCGTACGACCCTGACCGGATCATTCTCTTCGGCTCCCGGGCCGCGGGTACAAACACGGATGAGAGCGATTATGACCTGCTCATTCTCAAGGACACCCATGCCCGGCCGATAGACCGGAGGATCGAGGTGGAAACGATCCTTCAGGATCGCGCCGTACCGCTCGATATCATGGTCTATACGCCGCGGGAAATGAACTACCTTTATTCCATCGGCAGCCCGTTCATTGAGGAAGTCATCGAAACAGGGAGGGTACTCTATATGCGCAAGGCCACCGAGGATTGGATCAGAGAAGCGGAGGACGAACTCGCCACCGCGCAGATACTTCTGGATCACGGCAAGTACAAGGCCGTTTGCTATCACAGCCAGCAGTGTGTGGAAAAGGGGCTGAAAGCATTGATCGTGGAGAAAGGCGAAAAGCCGGGCAAGGTACACGATATTGTGGAATTGCTCAGCCATGCGAAGCGGCTTGGGTGGCAAATCACGATGGCGATGGATGATGCTGTTTTTCTGAACAGCATTTATAAAGGACGATACCCCGCCGAGGAAGGCCTCCTGCCTCACGGCGATCCGTCAAAAGAAGATGCCGCGCGGGCGTTGAAAACAGCGGGGGCTTTCATGGCCAACGTTAAATCTGTTCTTGCATGAATGCAAACTAATTTCGTTTGAAAAGATAAATCTCAATAATTAAGTCTGACCCCATACTGCCCCACTGAGCGTGAGAGTATACTCAGGGACAAAAGCAAGCGGAACAGGAAGATAGCCGAGGCCATTGAGAAACACGGATACACTCAATGTTCGATCGCCGATCATCTCGGTGCGCACTTCACCTACGTGCCTACGTGAGCAGAATTTTGAGCGAAAAAAGGTAAAGGTAAACAATATAGACCTGACCCCATTATTTCAAGGAGCATGAACTCATGATAGCGGATAAGGAACTGAAAAAAGCAGTGGAAATTGCGAAGAAATACGGCGTTGGCGAGCTGTATATCGTCGGCTCGGCGCTGCACGGATCCGCGGAAGAAGCCCGGGATTACGATTTTGCCGTAAGGGATGTGCCGCCCGGGGACTTTTTCAATATTCAAGATTCAAAATATCGTCGGAAAGACTGAGATAAATCATGTCCTCCCTTGCAATCATCAAGGACGACCGCTATCTGGAGCACGAACCCGGCGACGGTCATCCTGAAAGCCCGAACCGGTTACGGGTGATCCACGACCTCATTGACAGGGAATTCAGCGATCTTCCCCTCATCCCGCCCCGCCTCGCCACGGAGAACGAGCTTGCCCTGGTCCACGACCCCTCCTACATCCAGACCGTAGCGAACACCGAGGGAAAAATTCATTCTCAACTCGACCCCGATACCGGGCTCTCGGCCCGTTCCTACGAGATCGCGCGGCTCGCCGTGGGCGGCCTGCTCCAGGCTGTTGACGCAATGCTGTTCACTCCGCACTCCGCACCCCCTGCACTCGCGGGTCCACTCGTAAACGCTGGGGGCAGGCCCCCTGCACTCGCGGGTCCACTCGTAAACGCTGGGGGCAGGCTCCCAACTCCGAACTCGATCTTTGCCTTTGTCCGTCCTCCCGGCCACCACGCTGAGCCTTCGCACGGCATGGGTTTCTGCCTTTTCAACAACGTGGCAATCGCCGCGGCGTATGCAAAGGAAAAATTCGGGCTGAAGCGAATTTTAATCGTGGACTGGGACCTCCACCACGGCAACGGGACCCAGCGTGCGTTCTATGACGATCCCACGGTCCTTTTCTTTTCCTCGCACCAGCACCCCTACTATCCCGGCTCGGGAAATTTCGGAGAGACCGGAAGCGGAAAGGGCGAGGGCTTTACCGTGAACGCGCCGTTCCCGACCGGGTTCGGTGATGCGGAGTATCTCTCCGTGTACGATCGCATCCTCAAACCCATTGCCCTCGAATACAAGCCCGAGCTCGTCCTCGTATCAGCCGGGTTCGACCCCTATGTCAAAGACCCCCTCGGCGGTATGGAGCTCACGGGTGAAGGCTTTGGCGCCCTCGCCGCAATCGTGCGAGACATCGCCGAGACGACCTGCGGCAACAAGTCCCTGCTCGCCCTCGAAGGCGGGTACAATCCGGAAGGTCTGCGCGAAGGCGTCCGCGCCGTGATCAAGGCTTTCACCGCCGCTCCCCGCGCAATCCACGCCCCTGCCGCCCCCGCTGCCGAGCGCATCATCCAGACCATCATCTCCCATCAGAAGAAGTACTGGAAAAGTCTGAAGTAGTTTGAGAAAGCCGGTCCTGCTCATCAAATCGGTTGACTTATACAACACTGTTTGGTAATATAGGGCATGAGTATTGTCGTGAAAAAGATCGGGAAAAAGGAATATGCCTATCATGCGTACCGGGTCGGTAAAAAGGTAGTCCACAAATATCTTGGGCCTGCCGCCGACCCGGGCGTGGCTGCAAAGAGGACCAGGGCCGAAGAGGGAAAGAATATCCCGTCTCGTTTTCATTCCCTGTTTTGGGATGTCGATCCGCGTGCGATAAACGTGAAGCAGCACGCCAGGTACATCATCGAACGGGTACTTGAGCTGGGCGGCCTTGATGCCCTGTACTGGATACAGCAGCTCTATCCCTCCAATCTTATTATTGAAGCCTGCGGGGAAAGCAGAAAGCTGTCCCCCCGATCGCGCAATTTTTGGAATATATGGTTCGGAGTGCGCCATGCACACTGAGTGCATCACTCCAACAGCTTTGAAAGTCCTGAAAAAGTTCAAGGAGACCATTCTCGCCCATGAATTCGTTCTCGCGGGAGGCACCGCGATCGCACTCCGCCTCGGCCATCGCAAATCCGTTGACTTTGACTTCTTCACAGAGCGCGCCTTCTCAACTGATAAACTTTTTCGAAAGATCAGGCTGCTGGATATTGAGGTGCAAACCCTTCAAGAGGAGCAGGGAACGCTTACCCTAGCGGCAAATGACGTAAAGGTTTCTTTTTTCCATTCTCCCTACCCTTTTCTGGACGAAAAGACCAGCCTGAACGGCGTTCCTGTCGCCGGGCTAATCGACATCGCCTCCATGAAGGTCCTTGCAATCACCCAACGGGGCGCGAAAAGGGATTTTGTGGACCTCGCCTTTATTCTCCAGGACATCCCGTTCACAAAAATAGCGCTGAACATGATCGGACGCTTCGGCGCGGACAGGATCAATCCCGTAGTCATCGGCAAGGCGCTCGTCTATTTTCACGACGCTGAATTCGATCCCGAGCCTGAGTATCTGACGAGAAGAAAGGACTGGAAAACCATCAAGCGGTTTTTTGCCGACCATGTTCAGCAATTCGTTCTCGATCTCCACAGGGCAAAGGTTTAATCCCCTCCTCATCCCTTCATTGACTTCCCCGTATTTTCACGGTATTATGCTGTTAATGCCTCTCTTCACCTATAAGGCCGTTCGCGAGGACGGTGCCTCGGTCATTGACGAGGCCATGGCGGGGAATGCCGCGGAACTCCGGCAGGAGCTTGAGGGCCGGGGCTACCTCGTCCTGAGCCTTGAGAAAAAAAGATCCCTGTTACGGGGCGGCCGCGGGAGCACAAAGGACTTTCTCATCTTCAACCAGGAGTTCGCCACCCTCATCAAGGCCGGGTTGCCCATCCTCCAGGCAGTTGAGCTTTTACACAAGCGGACGGATAACCCGGGGTTCCGGGGCGCCCTCGAGAACGTCATCCACGACATCAAGGGGGGGGCGGCGCTCTCCGACGCCATGGCCCGGCACCCGGCGTACTTCTCGCCCCTCTACACCTCCACGGTGCGGGCCGGCGAAAAGAGCGGCGCGCTCGTCGACGTGCTGAAGCGCTTCACCCTGTACCAGAAGAGGATGCTGTCCGTGCGGAGAAAGCTGACCTCCGCGCTCATCTATCCGGTGTTCGTCATGGTGTTCGTAATTGCGGTATTGGCCCTCTTTATTTTTTACATTATCCCGAGTTTCACGCAGATGTACAGCGACCAGGAGGGTTCTCTCCCCCGCCTGACGACGATCCTCATCTTAATTACCCGCGGACTCGCTTCCTATTTTCCATTCATTCTGGCGGGCGCCGTCATAATCGGCATCGGAATATACCGGTGGCAAAAGACCGATGCGGGAAAAGGCATTCTAGACAAGGCAAAACTGAAGCTGCCGGTCATCGGAACGCTCGTCACGCAGTACATCATCAGCCAGCTTACCCGTACCCTTGCCACCTTACTTCGCGGCGGCATACCACTCGTACAGGCCATCGATACTACGGCCGGCGCTATTCATAATACAATAATCGCACGGGGATTGATGGATAGCCGGAAACTCGTGATGGAAGGCATCAGCCTGGCGGAAGCTTTCGAGCGTACCCGGCTCATGCCGGAAATGACGGTCCGCATGGTCGAAGTCGGAGAATCATCCGGCGATCTTCCGCAAATGCTTGAGGATGTAGCCGATTTTTACGAGGAAAGCGCGGATAGCAGCATCCCCGTACTGACAACGCTCATAGAGGTCGCCGTTATCCTTTTCCTCGGAATTATTGTCGCGGTAATGGTGATCGCATTATACCTGCCGATATTTGAAATGGGGGCGCAACTGAAATGACATCGTTTCGAAGAAGACGGTTAGGCGATATCCTCGTGGCCAAGGGGGCCGTTACCGAGGAGCGGATCTGCGAGCTCCTGCTGAGCGCCGACGGACGCCAAAAGCGCATCGGCGAGCTCTTGGTCGCGGAGGGGTTAGTGAGCGAGGAACTCCTCGCCCAGGCGCTGGCGGAGCAGCGCGGCCTGCGCTACGCCGACCTCATGGACTTCCGCGTCACCCCGAAGTTTTTTGAAGCCATCCCCGTGGAGCTGATGCAGCGCTACCAGTTCGTCCCGATGGAAGATACCGGCGACGTGCTCATCGTGGCCATGACCGACCCCAACAACCTTCCGGCCATAGACGAGCTCGAGATGATTCTGAACCGGCAGGTCGAGATCTGCGTCAGCGCTCCCTCGGCCATCCAGGCCGTTCTGAAGCGGAGCGGCGGTTCTGAACAAGTGATGCATGCGGTCTCGGAGGACTTCAAGTTTCACCTCGTCAAGGAACAGGAGGATGGTGAAAGCGAAGAAGCGCTCTCGCTGGAGTCGATCGATAAGGACGAGAGCCCGATCATCAAGCTTATGCATACGACCATCTTCGACGCCATCCAGCGCCGGGCAAGCGATATCCACATCGAATCCACGGACAAGAACGTCCTGATAAAGTATCGCATCGACGGCGTGCTCTATCCCGCCACCGAACCCATCGACGTCAAGTTTCACAACGCCATGGTGTCCCGCATCAAGGTCATGAGCGACCTCGACATCGCCGAACGCCGGGTGCCGCAGGACGGCAGGTTCAAGCTCCGCACCGGCGGCAAAATCATAGACTTCCGCGTTTCGATCCTGCCCGCGGCCTTCGGGGAGGACGTGGTCATCCGTATCCTGGACAAGGAATCCATCACCGCCGGGGTGAACACGCTCCGGCTCGACAGTCTCGGGTTCGATGAGAACGACCTGCGCAGGTTCCGGAAGAGCATCCGCGAGCCCTACGGCATGGTGCTCGTGACCGGACCGACCGGAAGCGGCAAGACCACTACCCTTTACGCCGCCCTGACGGAGATCAACACCGGCGAGGACAAGTTTATCACCATCGAGGACCCGGTGGAGTACCAGCTGGGCGGCGTGGTGCAGATACCGGTCAATGAAAAGAAAGGCCTCACCTTCGCGCGCGGACTCCGCTCCATCCTCCGGCACGATCCGGACAAGATCATGGTCGGCGAGATCCGCGACGCCGAGACCGGCCAGATCGCGGTGCAGTCGGCCCTCACCGGCCACTTAGTCTTCACCACCGTGCATGCGAACAATGCCTTCGATGTGCTCGGCCGGTTCCTGAACATGGGCATCGAACCCTACAATTTCGTCTCGTCGCTTAACTGCATCCTCGCCCAGCGGTTAGTGAGGATACTTTGTCCCCGCTGCAAAAAACCGGTAACGCTGTCAAGACAAGAACTCGAAGACTCCGCCATGGACTATGAAAAGTACCGGCGCCACCCGTTCTATGAAGCCGGCGGATGCAAGGACTGCAACCACACCGGTTTCCGGGGCAGGAAGGCCATCACCGAATTCCTCGACCTCTCCGACCACGTCCGGGAGCTGATCCTCGAAAAACGACCGTCGTCGGAGCTCCGAAAAGCCGCTGTCGCGGAAGGCATGACCACCCTCCGCCAGTCCGCGCTCACCAAGATATTGGCTGGCGACACAACCTTGAAGGAGATCAACCGGGTAACGTTTATAGAATGACAACAGCTCTCTTCAAAACATATCTGCTTTTCGCAGCCGCGGCGCTATTCGCCTTCTCCTCCCCTGTCCCGGCACAGGACAAGGAGAACGGGGAAATATGGATCCCCCTGATCGACAGCCCTTCAGGCGAAACCGTTTATTTTAAGCCGGAGAACCCTCCCCGGCCTCAGCCTGACCCGTCATGGATAATCAGGACCGGCGTCAAAAAGGGCATCCTCGGCAATACGTTCGAACAGGAACAGTTCGCCGGACCTGATGCGGCGGTGCTCAGGAACGGTTTTTTTGAACCCTGGGCAGGGCTGCTCACGGAGTTCAGGGAGCCCTCGGTCCTGATTGATGCAAAACGCATTGCCGGGCTCGAAAAAACAAAACCTTACCTGATCATCCCCTCAGGCGCTCTTCACGGTTTTTCCCGATCCGAGTTCTTCAAGGCGGGTCTTGCGGAATATGCGCGCTCCGGCGGGGTTATCATCTGCTTTGCCCAGCAGAACGGCGCCGATTTCACGGCGCTGCCGGTCCCCGCGGGTTCAAAGATCGAGGCAGCGGGATGGCAGCAGGACGCAGGCCCGCTCTTCCGGGCCTCATCGGTCCGGAACCGGCACCCGATGCTTGCGGGCACCAGGAAAACCACACCGGATATCGAGACGAACGGCTATCTCACAACCTTTCCCGATGAAGCGAAAGTGGTCCTGTCCCGGTCCGACGGCTTCCCCACGCTTCTTGTCTATCCTTACGGGTCCGGCTGGGTGGTCGTCACCACGTTGTTCTCCGACTATTCCTACGATCAGGGACAACTCAACCGGGAAGAAAAGGTTTTGGTGCGCGACCTTCTGCTCTGGGCAAAAGCTCCGACACTCATCATTGAAGCCTCGCCTGGAGAGCGGCTCAGCTTTCCGTTGTCCATACAGGGGCCTGAACAGGGGGAAGCCTCGTCAATCAAGCTCATGGTCATGGGTCCTGATGGAGACAGACCTCTCTCGGAAGAAATTGTCAGCGCTCCCGTGAAACCGAACCAGGTCCTGGCGCTGACTTTTCCCTATACGGTCCCCGTTGCCATGCAGCCGGGCCTGTACCACATCGAGTATCTCCTGCTCGATGCCGCTGGCAAGGCTCTGTCCGTCAGGGCGGAAACCAGGGCAGGCAGGTTCAGCATCGGACAACCGGCAATGGCCGCGCCCATCCCCCGGCAGCAGCCCCTGAGTGGGATGCAGGCCCCGTTCCGCATCCAGCCGGCGCTGGAGCGCTCCGGGAGCTCGCTTCTCCGCGCCGCCATCCCCCTGAGCACAGCCGCCGGAAAGAACATTACTCTCGACAAACCCGCCTACCTCCCCGGCCAGAAAGTCACGCTCGCCACGACAGCGCTCGGCCTCGGCGAGTTCTTTTTGATGGCGCCGGGCGACTTCAAACAACAGATGATCACTGGAAATGAAAGCGTGTCGTACATGGTTCCCGCCGATCTGCCGGCAGGAACCTATCGGATTCGGTGGAACGTAACAACGAGAGAAGGCAGCATCACTCAGGGAGAAATCCCGCTCAATATTGCCGGCTACCGGGTACGGGTACAGGATGGGGCGCTGGAGAACAAGGTTGATCGCGGCGCATATACCTCCGTTGCCCGCTTCCGGATCCATGCCACACACAAGCTCGAAGCGCGGATGAAACTCAAACTTCGCGGCCCGGACGGCGCCTTCACCCCCGCGGCCGAAGGACCGGTCACGCTCTCGGAAGGCGCACAGGAAGTTCCGTTCACCTTCTCGTTCAAGCCGGGGGCAGCGGGCATCTGGGAACTCCACTACGCCCTCGAGGCGCGGCTGCCGAGCGGCCCCGGTTTGACCATGGAACCGGTTCTCCTTGCCGCGGGATACACCCTCTTCGATGTCGGCGAGCTCGCGCTGCTCGGGGTAGCGACAGCCAGGCCGGTTTACTACGACCTGTCCGGTCCTGTCGAACTGTCCGCCTATCTCTTCGGCAGCGGGAAGGCGAAGCTCGAGCTTTCCCTTGACAACAAGAAGATCAGAAAGGAAAGAATCGATCTTGCCGGTCCCCATAGGTATAGCACGTCAATTACCGGCGTGGGACCAGGCTCGCACACCATAAAAGTCATGGTCATCGGCGAAGAGCTTGCGAGCAATAGTGATCTCCGATTCGTCTATGGCGCGCGTTTCCCCGATCTCGTCGCCGATATACGGATCCCGGAACCAACGGGCCTTGTCATGCCGGTGAGCATCAGCGTGAAGAACCAGGGAAAGCTTGCATCAGGCCGGAGCACGGTCGCGCTCTACGAAGGCGATCCGGCAACAAGCGGATCACTGATCGCCAAAGCGGGTATCCCTCCGCTCGAACCGGATACGATGCACCATGCCGTCATCAACTGGCCGCTCCTGAAAAAGGCCGGCAAGAGAAAGCTCTTCGTTGTCGCGGATCCGGACAACGCTGTCGCGGAATCCAACAAGAACAACAACACGGTATCAACAGAGGCAACCATACCCGACCTGCTGCTCCTCGCAACACCGGGGAAGAGTTCTTTCAGCGCTGATGAGAGCATTGCCTTCAGTCTGTACGCCGCAAACCTCTCCGCAACGTTCTACAAAAGCCTCAATCTCACGACTGAGCTTGTTGATCCCGCGGGAACGGCTCTTTCTTCGGAGGCGCTCGTGCTCACGGAGTTCGCTCCGGGGAGCGAGAAAAAAATTGACCGGG
>JANONA010000374.1:0-3272 GCA_031420575.1 Nitrospirota bacterium
AAGGAGGCACAGATGAAAAAGATATTGGTTGTCGACGATGAGGAAAATATCCGGGAACTCTACAAAGAGGAGTTCACCGAGATGGGCTACGAAGTTACGGCGGTCCATGACGGTATCCAGGCGCTCGCGGCCATGGACACGATAAAATTCGACCTGGTCACTCTGGACATGAGGATGCCGGACATGGACGGCATCGAGACCCTGCGCAAGATGAAGGGAAAGGACAGCGCGCTTCCCGTTATTATCTGCACCGCCTACGAGGAATATAAACATGACTTCGGGAGCTGGAGCTCCGACGCCTACGTGGTCAAGTCCTCGGATATGTCGCTGCTCCGCGAAACCGTGAAGAAGATCATCGGATGAGCGAGCCGGCGGAAGTCGTGATCGAGAAGCTCGTCCACGGCGGCATCGGCCTGGCAAGGCTCGAGACAGGCCAGGCGGTCTTTGTTTCCGGAGTGCTGCCGGGCGAACGGGTCGTCGTTACGATCAGGAAAAAGCGGAAAGGTTTTCTGGAAGCCGACCTCGTCACGATCATCACGGCGTCGAAAGACCGCATCGCGCCTCCGTGCAAGGGAGAAAAAGAATGCACCGGCGCAACGTGGCCGCACATTGCCTATCCTGCCCAGCTCACGTACAAACAGGAAATCCTGTTAGACACCCTTAAAAAGATCGGCGGGATCGAACCGAAACGACTTCTTCCAATACTTCCCTCTCCGCGCACGGACCACTACCGGCTTCGCGCGCAGTTCACTGTGCGCATGAAGGACAACCAGCAGCGGATCGGATTTTTCCGCCAGGGTTCGTACGACCTCATTGAGGTGGAAAACGCGTTCCTCATCCACCCCGTCATCAACAAGGTCCTGAAGAACGTCAGAGCGCTTTCGGACAAGCTCCCGGCACTCACGGAAATCCATATCAACGCATCGCCATCAGGAGAGACGCATCTCCTGCTCTTCCGGGAACAGGATCCCTTCCCGGCGATGGAGGAATTCTTCTCGGAACTGATAAAGACAACACCCGAGGTCATCGGCATGACTGGATTTGCTCGTAGAAAAAAGGCCTTTTCCCTCGGCAAAAACCAGCTCACGCTCGAGGTGGAGGGTCTGACACTCAAGGCCACGGAAGGCAATTTCTTTCAGGTCAACTGGGACCAGAACAGGAACATGGTGAAGACGGTCCTGGATTTTGCGGCGCTCACGGGCAACGAAACCGTGCTCGACCTCTACTGCGGTATCGGCAACTTTTCCCTGCCGCTTACGAAAAAGGCCGCAATGGTTATCGGAATAGAGTCGGGATACTCGGCTATCGAGGACGCAAAAGCGAACGCGGAACTGAACGGAATTTCGAATGCGGAATTCATTGCCGACGACTTGCAGAAGGGGTTGAAGACCCTGATCCGGAGAAAGCTGCGCGCGGACGTGATTGTGCTCGACCCGCCCCGTGCCGGCGCCACGCTCAAGACCCTGGAGCGCGTGCTCGCCTTTGTGCCGCGGAAGATAGTTTATGTTTCGTGCAATCCCTCGACGCTCGCCCGGGACCTGAAGTTCTTCCACCTCTTCGGTTTCCGGTTAGACCGGCTCCAGCCCGTGGACATGTTCCCCTATACTTATCATATTGAATGCGTCGCGGAGATGGTCAGAGAGGGATAGGCAGGCTGAATGGCCTTTTTCCAATGCTGAAACAAAATCAGGTGAACATCTTCACGCGCAACATCTCGCTCAAAGGCTCCCAAATGAAGAATGAGGATCCCCTGATTATCCCGATTGCCGCCCCTGCTTATGAAGCCCTGAAAGAAGCCATGAAGGTAACTCCTCAATTCGATTGGCGTCCCCAGGGGGATTCGAACCCCCGTTATCGCCGTGAAAGGGCGGTGTCCTAGGCCGGACTAGACGATGGGGACGCTCAAGCGCGCCGATGAGGAACCGGCAACCCTTTGATTTTAGCTGTTCCTGCGAGGAAGGTCAAACGGCGGCGGATCGATTGGTCCGGGGGGGCGAGGGGATGATCAAATGCGTTGGAGGCGCGGAGCGGATTCGAACCGCTGAATAAAGGTTTTGCAGACCTCTGCCTTACCACTTGGCTACCGCGCCCAACAAACGAGTGGCAGGTACATTTCTACTATAACCGACCTCGCAAATCCGCGCCGGGCGCGCCCTTACAATGAGGTTAGTGCGATTCGTCTCCATCCTTGTCCCGCTGCTGGCTTCGAGCCTTGCCGCACAGGTTGCCATCCTGCCTCTCTCGGAGGTGAAGCCGGGCATGAAAGCCGTCGGCAGGACCGTCTTCGAGGGCGGCAAGATTGAGGACTTCGACGTGGAGATCCTTGGTGTGCTCGAAAACGCCGGGCCGAAGCAATCCATCATCCTCGCGCGCCTCTCCGGCGGTCCCATGGCGCATACCGGCGTCCTCCAGGGCATGAGCGGCAGTCCTGTTTATTTCGGAGGTAGACTTCTCGGCGCAGTGGCGCTGTCATTCCCGTTTTCGAAGGACCCCATCGCCGGCATCCGGCCCATCGAAGAGATGTTGGCGACCGCCACCACGCCACGCGCGCCACGCGCCGTGCGCGCCGATAATCCCTTCGACCTCGCTTCGCTTCTGCCGCGGCCCCAGTCGTTCGACATCGGATCGTCGCGCCTCACCGAAATCGCCACGCCCTTCTGGCTCGGCGGCTTCACCCGCGGCGCATTTGAACAGTTCGCCCCGATGCTGCGTTCCGCCGGACTTGAACCTGTTCAAGGTCTCTCCGGCGGCGGACGCCCGGATCGCCGCATGGGCGACGCGTCGCTTCTCAAGCCAGGCTCGATGATCAGCGTTCAACTGATCACCGGCGACCTTTCGGCCGGCGCCGATGGAACCATCACCCACATCGACGGCGACAAGGTCTTCGCCTTCGGCCACCGTTTCATGGCGACCGGCGATACCGAAATGCCGTTCGCGCGCGCCGAAGTGATGACGCTGCTGGCGAGCCAGAATACGTCGTTCAAGATCTCTTCGACCAAGGAATGGATGGGCGCGATCACGCAGGACCGCACCACGGCCATCCACGGGGTACTGGGCCGCAAGGCCGCTTTGTTGCCGGTCGATATCCGCGTCGTTAGCCGCGGCGGAGTCGCGCGGACGTGGAATTATCACATGGAGATGGTCAACGACCGCCTGCTCACGCCCCTGTTGCTGCAAATGGCCGTCTTCTCGTCGATCGACGCGACTGAGCGTACGGCCGGGCTGGCCAGTGTCGCCGTGGTACGGGGTCATCGCGGACCTGCGCCGGCAGG
>JANONA010000375.1:0-3267 GCA_031420575.1 Nitrospirota bacterium
AAAAAAGAATTATTCGATTTATGAGGTCAAAAGCAGGAAGAACTCGTTCGTCGAGCAATTCGTATGCAATTCGATGGAGGAATACGAAGCCCTCGAAGACGACCTTGACGAAACGAGTGAAAACCTCGTCAACAAGCTGGAATCCATGCTGAAGGACGGCAAGGCGAAGTATAACACGATTGTCGAGACTGAGTAGAGAAACTTTTATAGACATCCCCTGCTGGACTACCCACAAGTGTCAAACGTCCCCTCTGTGTGAAGGAATGTGCGGTGTGAGAGGGGAGTAGAGGGGTGTGAGATCTCTGTGTGAAGATCATCGCAGGAATAATCAAATTAGTCACACCCCCCCAGAAGGCACAGGACTCTCGCCCCTACACGAGCCATCGCCATAGAGGGGACTGGATAGGATATGGAGTGAACCCTTTGGAGTGAACCCTTAGATTGGGACAGCATTTGATTGAGCTAAGGTGGAGTTGTTAAAGTAATGAGCCTCAAACTCGACTGGAGGTTGATACCCCAACGCCGAGTGAAGCCGTTTATTATTGTAGACAAGATCGATGAAGCAATCGATGTTCTGTTTGGCATCCCGGAAGGTTTCATAGACGTTCAGGGAGATCTCTTCAGCCTTCAGAGTTTTCATAAACGATTCGGCCTTAGCATTATCATACGGATTGCCCGTGCGGCTCATGCTGATGGTGATGTTCTTTGACTTCAAGAGTGCAACATAGTCGCTGGAGGCATACTGCACTCCACGGTCGGAGTGATGCACTAACCCGGGAACGATGGAGCGTGTCTGCAAAGCCATGGTCAACGCTGCCAGGCTAAGCTTCGTATCGATGTGCATACTGATTGCCCAGCCAAGAGCTCGACGACTGAACGCATCGAGGATAACTGCCAGATAAGCGAAGCCACGCGCCAAGCGAACATAGGTCATGTCGGCAACCCACAGTTCGTTGGGTCCTTTGAGCTGCACCGTGCGGGCAAGGTTCGGATAGATCGGCAGACCGTGCCGTGAGTCGGTGGTAGAGACAAAGCGCCGTTTCTTGCGGCAAAGCAGATTCTCCTTGTGCATCAGGGCCAAAACACGTTTGTGGTTGACTTGCAGACCTTGCCGTTGCAGCTGCTTGCTCACGCGGCGATAGCCATAGCGAGGATACTCGGCACAGAGTTGTCGAACTTCCTGCACAACAGGATCTGCCGGCTTCTGCTTGTGCTGATGCAGGCGGTAATAGCTTGACCGCGGCACACCAGCCAGACGGCAACGATCCTGGATCGGCAACAGAGAATCGGTATGATCAATGACCGGAACCATTACAGCTTGATAGGCTTGTCCTTGGTATCGGCCAAAATGGTCTTGGCATGCTGCAAGGCCTTTTTTAAAAAATCATTCTCGACCGTTAATCGGCCGATGATGCGTTCCAGTTCAGCAACACGTTGCTCGGCTTGCTGTGGTGCCTCACTCGCACTGGCCGTGCCGTGAAAGGCTCCTGTGGGATTGTTGCGATACTCTTGGGTCCACTTATACACGAGATTCGCATGAATATCGAACTGTCGGGTGAGCTCACCGACACTGACACCAGATGCAAAAGCACGAACAATTTGCAGCTTGAATTCGCGCGTGAACCGTTTGCGTGTTACCGGCATGGGACATCTCCTCGCGGAAAATGTCCACCTTAATACTCAAAAACTTTGTCTCACGCAAGGGGTGCACTCCAATAGCTTCGTGAACATAAACAAAACGAAGGGGCGAATCACAACATGAAATCATGTTTGAACCGTAGGGGCGACTCGCCGAGTCACCCCTACAAAGTGATTCGCCCTGTCAGATTCCCCGCCTGCCATAAAGTTCATGGAGGCGGGCAGGTTCGCCCAAAAAAAACTGACTCAGAATGGCATGCTATTTTCGAGGTAAGGGCGTTCAATTGAACGCCCTACCGGCTAGTTGCTTCTTCGCTCCAGCTTAATCTTCATCGTCAGTTTTTCCTTCCCCCGCACCACGGTGATATCGACTTCATCTCCCGGTTTGTATTCGCCGAGAGCGTATGTGTAGTCATACAGGTTCTTGATTTCAACCTTCCCGAATCTCACGATGATGTCGCCAGCCTGTAAACCGGCTTTTGCCGCCGGGCTTCCCTCACGCACGCCGGCAAGTTTCATACCATCAGTTTGTTCTCCAAAGTCAGGGATAGTTCCGGTATAAGCCCGCATTCCTTCCCGCCCGCCACCGCCCGGCGGGCGCGGCGCTTCCACCTGGGCGTAGAGAGGCCGCTCTGGAGCGGAATCCATATCCATGGCAATGTCCGCCATAAATTTGAGAATCAGAACTGCGCCGTCGGTGTTAATCCTGTCATAGTCGTCGGATGGACGGTGGTAGTCAGAATGAATGTCCGTGAAGAAATGGAAAACGGGGATCTTCTTCGCATAAAAAGAGGAATGGTCGCTCGGCCCGAAACCGTCTTTGTTGAGCCTCAGGACAAACATGGAATCCTTGTTGTGTCGCGTAACAAGGGACTCGAATCCGGGCGATGTGCCCATTCCATACACGATGAGCTTCCTGTCGTTGAGCCGGCCGATCATATCCATATTCATCATGGTCACCATCCGGTCCACCGGCAGTGTCGGATTGTTCACGAAGTATGCTGAGCCCAGAAGACCCAATTCCTCACCGGAAAAGGCAATGAACAGGATGCTTCTGCGAACTTCTTTTCTTTTGGAGGCAAAGAACTGCGCTAATTCGAGGACGCCGGCCGTGCCCGACGCGTTATCATCGGCGCCGTTGTGGATTGCGACAGTGTCCGGTTTCAGCGAGCCTGAGCCCTCTCCACCGTAGCCCAGATGGTCATAATGCGCTCCGATGACCAGGACATCGTTTTTGAGCTTGGGGTCATTGCCCTCAAGGAATCCCACGACGTTCTCCGTCTGTTCTCTTGTTTCCAGAACGTCCGTTTTGAGCGATATTACAACGTTCGAGAGATTGAAGGACTGGGCCGCCTTCTTATCGTTGATTTCTTTTTGAAGGTCTTTGAGCTTTTTGCCCGAAGTCATTAAGAGCTGGTCCGCAAAGGCCTGTGTGATATTGACGGCAGGCACGCCCGCATTCCCTGCATTCTGATCGTAATTGAATCTCATGAGTTTATCATCGTCGGAGTCCGCAGGACCCGTCACGAACAGAATGGCCTTTACACCCAGTTCCCTGGCCTTGGAGACTTTGTAACGCAGGGAGCTGAATTGTGTGAAATCGTTGTGCGGACTGTCGCCGGCAGGCGA
>JANONA010000376.1:0-4828 GCA_031420575.1 Nitrospirota bacterium
TCGTGGGACTTGTGGTCCTCCCTGTTCAGGTAGTGGCAATCGTTGGTGGCCACCACGGGGATGCCGGTGTCCTTCGACAGGCGGAGCAGCTCACGATTGGCCTGCTCCTGGTCCGGGATGCCGTTGTCCTGAAGCTCGAAATAGAAATTTTCGCTGCCGAGGATGTTCTGGTAGTCAAGCGCGACTTTCTTTGCGTCTTCGTACCGCCCCTGGAGCAGAAGCTTGGGTATCTCGCCGGAAAGACACGCGGACATGCCGATAAGGCCATCGTTATGTTCCCGGAGAAGTTCTTTGTCAATGCGGGGCTTATAATAAAAACCTTCGAGGTAGCCCTTGGTAACGAGTTTGACGAGGTTTTTGTATCCGGCCTTGTTCCGAACCAGGAGAATGAGGTGGTAGGATCTTTCTTCGTTCTGATCCGCGGCGCCGGCTTTTTCAAACCGCGACCCCGGCGCCACGTACATTTCGCAGCCGATGATGGGCTTGATTCCGGCCTTGACGGCCTTGAGGTAAAAATCGAGGGCGCCGAAGAGGTTGCCGTGGTCCGTGACCGCGATCGCGGGCATGTGGAGAGCAACGGCTTTTTTGATCAGGTCATCGAGCGAGTTGGCGCCGTCGAGGAGGCTGTATTCAGTGTGGACGTGGAGGTGGACGAAATCGGCATGAGGTATCATAAGGTTAAAATTGGAGGCGGCGATCGGATTTGAACCGATGAATGAAGGTTTTGCAGACCTCTGCCTTAGCCACTTGGCTACGCCGCCGCTTGTACGTTCTAAGTTACGAGTTGAGAGTTGGGAGTGGAAAGATGAAGATATGAGTTACGAGATGTGAATGGTTAACTCCGAACTCCGAACTCAGCACTCTGAACTGAAAAAAAATGGAGCGGGTGGCGAGATTCGAACTCGTGACCCCAACCTTGGCAAGGTTGTGCTCTACCAGCTGAGCTACACCCGCATACGCCGGAAAATTTTCCATTGTTTGACCCGGCAAATATAACAAAGTAGTATTTCATTGTCAATAGAAAAGTACTATGGCGTCAAGGCGCTATGGCGCTTCATCATGGACGAGCGGCGCATCGGTGAAGACGCCGGTCTCATCGCAATACTGCCTCGGTTCCGTTCCCGGCAGAAAGGCCTCGCGAATGGACTGCTTGCAGTTTTCGGCACTGAGCAGGCCGGTCCGGGGATCGACCTGTTTGAAAAGAATTCCCTCGGGCGCGGCAAAATCCTCAAGCTCCCGGCCGGTGTGCGCTTTTTTCATGAACTCGAGCCAGATCGGGAGGGCGGCGCGCGCTCCCGTTTCCCTGTGCCCGATGCTCGCCTGATCGTCGTATCCGACCCAGACGCCGGTCACGAGGCCTGGTGTGTACCCGATAAACCAGGCGTCACGGTAGCCGTTCGTGGTGCCCGTTTTGCCGGCCGCGGGCCTTCCGAGTTCCCGGGCCTTCCATCCCGTTCCCCGCTCGATCACACCCTTGAGCAGAGAGGTGGTGAGATAGGCTGTCTCGGGTTTGATGACCTGGGTGGGGAGCGCATCGTTCGTATAGAGCGCCCGACCGGCGCTGTCGGTGATCGTCAGGATCGACACCGGCCCCAGCATGATGCCGTGATTGGCGAACACGGCGTACACGGCGGTCAGTTCGGCAAGCGTCATGTCGGAACTGCCGAGAGCCAGCGACAAATAAGGGGCGAGCGCGCTTTTGACGCCGAATCTTCCGGCAAACCGGATGGTCTCGTCGACGCCGATCTTTTCGAGCAGCCTGATCGTCGGCACGTTCAACGACTCGATGAGCGCTTTCCGCAGTGTCACCCTGCCCTGATAGGTCCTCGAGAAGTTCTCCGGCGACCAGTTTTTGTTACGGTCCATCTTGATCGTCAGGGGAGAGTCGTCAAGGATGTCGGAGGCGCCGAAACCACGATCGAGGGCCGCTGCATAGATGAGCGGCTTGAACGCTGAACCGGGTTGCCGCAGGGCCTGCCATGCGCGATTGAACTGGCTTTTACCGAAGTCCCGTCCGCCGACCATGGCCCGGATGCGGCCGCTCGCGGGATCGATGGCAAGAAGCGCGGCCTGGAGCGGAGACCCTGCCCTGGGTTTATGCCGGGACTCGATTTTCAAGATACCCGCTGCCACGGCCTGCTCCGCATAGCTCTGGAGTTCATCGTTGATGCTCGTATAGATGTTCAGCCCGCCGGAATAGAGGATGCTTGAACCAAAGCGTTCCTCGACTTTTTGACGAACATATTCGACGAAATACGGCGACGGTCCGCCTGCCTTGACCGCTGTCTGGACCGGCAGGGGGGCTTTCTTCGCCTCCTCCGCCTGCGCCCTGGAGATGACGCCGGTAGCTGCCATCCGGTTCAGGACATAGGCGCGTCTTCCCTCAGCGCTCTGTGGCGACTTGAAGGGGGAATAGTATTTCGGGGACCGGGGAAGACCGACGAGAAGGGCGCTTTCGGAGATATTCATATCTCTGGCGCGTTTTCCGAAATAGATCCGGGCCGCCGCTTCCACACCGTAGGCGCCGCTGCCGAAATAGATCTGGTTCAGATAAAGCGAGAGGATCTCCTGCTTGGTGTAACGCTGCTCGATCCTGAGCGCAAGGGTCATTTCCTTGAACTTGCGCGAATAACTTCGTTCAGGAGTCAGAAAGAGCACCTTGGCGAGCTGCTGCGTCAGGGTGCTGCCGCCCTCAAGAACTTTCCCCGCCCGGACATTGCGGTACAGAGCCCGGGCGATCCCGCGCGGGTCAAGCCCGTGATGGCTGTGGAATTTAGTGTCCTCGACGGCAATAAGCGCCTTGATCAGCAGGTCGGGCACATCCGAGAGGGCCACGGGGGTGCGGTTCTCGATAAAAAACTCAGCAAGCAGCGTGTTGTCGTCCGAATAGACGCGGGACGTGATGCTCGGCCGGTATTGTTCGAGGGTATTGACCTCGGGCAGGTCCCAGGCGGAAAAGATGAGAAACCCCGTTCCGCCGCCGATGAGCACGGCAAAGAGCGTCAGGAACAGATACAGCAGGAGTGATTTACCTTTTTGCATGGTGCGTATTATACCTCAGGAGGGCGGTAAAAAGCTCTTTGATTTTTGGGCCACCAATCATCCCAATCTAACTTCCACAATTCAACATTCACAATTCAGTATTCAACATTGTCGTTACTCTATTCGGGGCTGGACTTTTACGATCATCTGTAGTAATGTCGGCTTGATGATGTAAGAGATAGAGGACAGAGTAGAGATGATGACGTTGAAACAATTCGCAGAAAAGCCCGAGACGATACCCGCGAGTACAGCGTGGTATCTGGCCGATTTGGGCGAAGCGCGAGGCAGGCAGGAACTGTTCACGAAACAGGCGCCCCATCGGCTTAAAGTACTTCGTGAGCATGCCCTGATCGAAAGCGCGGTGTCTTCCAACAGGATTGAAGGCGTAACCGTGGACCAAGCCCGCATCAAGCCGGTCCTTCTCGGCAGGGCGCATCTGCGGGACAGGGATGAGGAGGAAGTCCGGGGCTACCGCGACGCGCTCAAACTCATCCATGAACAGGGCGCGAAACTGGCGATCGCGGAAAAAACCATCAGGGAACTGCACCGCCTCACGCGCGGAGAAATTTGGGACGCGGGAAAGTACAAAGACAAAGATGGAGACATCATCGAAAAATATTCCGACGGCAGATCGCGGATACGGTTCAAGACCGTCGCTGCGGCGAAAACACCGCGGGCCATGAAGGAACTTGTTGATCTCTGGGGCCAGAGCCTTCGGGAACGCTGGGTGCATCCCTTGATCGCGGTAACGGCTTTCAACCTCGACTTTCTGTGCATTCACCCATTCCGCGACGGCAATGGAAGGGTATCCCGGCTCATTCTTCTGCACCAGTGTTACCATCTTGGCTACGAAGTGGGCAGGTACATCAGCATCGAACGCCTGATCGAACAGAACAAGGAACGCTACTACGAAACGCTTGAACAAAGTTCCCATAGATGGCACGAAGGCAAACACGACCCCTGGCCCTACATCAATTATATGCTTTTCATCCTGAAGGACGCATACAAGGAGTTCGAGGAGCGAGTAGGGCAGATTAAGAGTCCGCGCGGTGCAAAAACGGAACTGGTACTGAACGTCATCGGGCGAACAGTCGGCCCGTTCCGCGTTGCCGATATTCAGCGAGAGTGTCCGGGTGTGGGCATCGACCGGATCCGGCAGGTCCTGAAGAACCTGCGAACCTCCGGTCGGGTAGAGTGTCTCGGACGCGGCCAGAGTGCCCAGTGGCAAAAAACCGCGAAATGGTGAATTGGGTACTATCTAATTAAATAGGTACTGAAATGGGTAGTGTTAGAGCATCCTCCATGAACTCATCGCCGGCGACGAAGACCTCTGCGTTACCGGCATCATCCTCACCGAGATCCTTCAAGGAATAAAGGACGACAAGGCAAACCATGAAACGAGGGAATATCTTTTGGAATTTCCTGTCTATAATCCTTCCGGCGTCACAACGTATATCGAAGCTGAAAATATTTATCGGCGATGCATGAGAAAAGGGAAAACGATCAGAAAGACGATTGATTGCCTGATCGCAGCCGTCGCAATGGAAAACGACCTTGCCTTACTTCACCATTATCTTAGACAGGGCCAGATCTATACTGTTTGACTTTCTCGTTTTCTGATATTCTCGCCCGTAATCTCGCCGGAAAAACCCTTGCAATCCGATGCTCCTTAGTCTATATTAACGGTATAGACTATACGGAGGTGCGTTATGAAGACCGCAAAGCTGTTTCAAAATGGACAAAGCCAGGCTGTTCGTTTGCCCAAGGAGTTCCGGTTCGAGGACGA
>JANONA010000377.1:0-3837 GCA_031420575.1 Nitrospirota bacterium
CTTGCTCTTGTCAATGATGTTCACCCGCCGCACGGAAACGGTCACCACATCAGTGCCGGAGGCCTCAATGGCCTTCTTCGTTTCCGCAAAGTCCTTGTACTTTCCCGTCCCCACCCAAAGCCGGGACTGGAATTCAATACCCGCAATCACAAGCTTGTCGTCGATCATAATTGCCTTCTCCTTACAATTACTATGATGAACTCTAAACTCTGAACTCTGAACTAAGAAGCTCCCCCACCCATAAAACTCACCACTTCAATCGCGTCTCCATCCTTGACGACCGTCG
Source organism: Nitrospirota bacterium (assembly GCA_031420575.1). Lineage (GTDB taxonomy): Bacteria > Nitrospirota > UBA9217 > UBA9217 > UBA9217 > JALNZF01. The sequence goes on from JANONA010000377.1 coordinate 287, forward strand.
AAGCATAGGAATCTTTTTTGACGATACTCTCGTTCAATTCAACCGCAACGCGCTGGCGCTGGATCTTCAGAAACTCCAGCAGGCCAAGGACCGTTACGGCGTCAGGCACGGTCTTCGTCTCTCCGTTTAACGTAATGTTCATACACTTCCCCTTTGAACGTAAAAAGCCGTATCCGGAGATACGGCTCGAAGGGTGTCTGTGATGTTCAACTACTCGCCTTCCCTACGCCGGCACTACCCGGATCAGGTTCCAAGGGTCGTCCCCGAAAGGACTCTCAGCCATGCGGCTCCCCCAGCTCTCTGTGCGTATACAATACGGGAAGAGGATGATGAAGTCAATGGAATTTTCACGCATTCCTGAGCCTCGTGACTTGACCCTTGACCCTGAAGTTTATTCACCCATTCAGCAGTTTGACCACCGCTATACCGTCGTCGTGATAATCAATGATATTGAGCGCGCCGAAGGATTGGTCGATCCGGAACAGGTTCATCATGTCCATGCCGAAGGCCTCGGCGAGGATGACCCTGTTCACGCCTCCATGGAGCAGCATGGCGATCTCCTGGTCGGGATGGGAGGTGACTATCCGCTTGAAGACCGGCAGGATGCGCTTCTTCACGTCGAGCAGACATTCACCGTCAGGCGGCCGGTAGGTGAGCAGGTCCGCGCACCATGCCGTATATTCATCCGGAAATCCGGCTTTGATCTCCTCGGCGGTGAGGCCCTCCCATTTCCCCACACTTCGTTCCCGGAGTTCCCGAAGGGGGGTAGAGAGTATGCCGAGACGGTTGGAGATGATCACGGCGCCTTTGACCGAGCGGATGAGATCGCTCGAATAGACCGCGGCGATGCTCTTTCCGTCGAGCAGCCCGGCAAGCCGGTGCATCTGCTCAACACCCTTTTGCGTGATATCGACGTCGATGTGGCCGTTATATCGCTTCTCGCCGCCGTTCGCCACCTCTCCGTGGCGCATGAGATAAACCGTGGTTGGCATAATGCTACTTTCCGCTCGAAAACATCACAAACAGGAGGAGCACGAACACTTCATTCAACTCGCTCATTGCGCCGATCGCATCGCCCGTCACCCCGCCGAGCTTGCGGACAAGATAGCGTTTTCCAAGAATCGTGAGCAGCGTAACACCGCAGATCAGGAGAAAAAAGAGCGTCACGGAACGGGCGTCCAGCCGCACGACCACGAAAGCCGACAGCCCGACGGCCATTGCGGAGGCCGCGACCAGGCCGCTTGACCCGAGCTGTCCCACAAAAGCTTTGCCCATGCCGTGCTCGCGTCCGTAATTCGCCTTGAACACCATGAGTGTTTGGGCCCAGCGCGCCGCCAGCGGCGCGATCAGCAGCGCGGCAATCCTGTCGCTTTCAAAGAGATTGTTGAGGCAAAGATATTTCATGAAGAGAACGGAAACAATGCCGAGCGCACCGGCGGTCCCGAGCCTGCTGTCCTTCATGATGGCAAGCCGGGAGGAATGGTCGCGTCCGCCCATCAGTCCGTCGAACGTGTCCGCCAGACCGTCGATATGGATCGCCCGGGTGACGATGACCGAGATGATGATGAGGAGGAACGTGGCAATGGCATGGGGCAGGGCAATGAGGGCAAAAGCCTTGTCCGCGTAGACCAAGAGAACTCCGATCAGAAAACCGACCAGGGGAAAATAGGCCATGGACTTCGCCAGATCACCTTCCTCGATCCGGTGCTTTTTGCTCACGGTAACGACCGTGAGAAACTGCAGTGCGTTGATGAAACTCCTGATCATCTCTCGTCTCTAAGCGTGTATTTTCTCAGCTTCGTTTTTCTCCGCCACCCCGGCATCGGCAAACGTCGCCATCTCACCGAGAATCTTCACCCCCGCTTCAACAAGCGACATGCCGAGGGCGGCGCCCGTGCCCTCCCCGAGCCTGAGGTTCAGGTCAAGGAGCGGGACCTGCTCCAGATGCTCAAGCATCTTCCGGTGGCCGATCTCCACGGACTGGTGCGCGGCGATAATGTAGCCTTTGACGAAGGGGTTCAGCTCAGCGGCGATAAGCGCGCCCGCGGTCGAGATGAAACCGTCGATAACCACGGGAATCCGATACAATGCGGCGCCGAGCACAAGACCGGCAATGCCCGCGATCTCGTATCCGCCGACCTTGGCGAGCACGTCGAGCGCGTCCGTGGGGTCCGGATTGTTCACTGCGATCGCCTTTCTAATAATTTCCACTTTGTTCCGGAGAGCATGATCATCAATGCCGGTACCGCGGCCCGTGACTTTTTCCGGGTCCATGCCGGTAATGACGGACGCGATCGCCGAGGACGGCGTCGTGTTCCCGATACCCATGTCGCCGGTCCCGAGCATATCCAGGCCGTCCTTGTATTTCTCGACCAGCTCTACACCGGCGAGCACTGCCTGTTCCGCTTCTTCGCGCGTCATGGCCGGTCCTTTCGTCATGTTCCGCGTGCCCCGTCCGATCTTTCTGAGCTCAAGTCCTTCCACAGGCTCAAAATCGTGATCAACGCCCATGTCCACCACGATCACCTTCGCGCCCACATGCTTTGCAAGCACGTTCACCCCGGCGCCGCCGCGGATGAAGTTAAAAACCATCTGAGGCGTCACCTCTTTGGGGAACGCGCTGACACCCTCTTCGGTCACCCCGTGGTCGCCGGCAAAAGTGAAAATGATCTTATTCCTGATCACGGGCTTGTCCCTGCCCGTGATAAGACAATATTTTTTTGCAAGCTCTTCGAGTCGGCCGAGACTCCCCTGCGGTTTCGTCAGATTATCGAGTTGCGCCTGAATCGCATTGGCGCGCGATGTGTCGACGGGCTTAATGCTCTTAATGACTTCCTTGAGTTTGCTCATTGTTTTCTCCTTAGATTTACCCCTGACCCCTGACCCTTTACTTGATCTTCTACCTAAATCCTGCAATCGAACCACAGAGTTCACAGAGTAACATGCTGATTAAAAGAAAAAATTCTAACACAGATGTTTCTCTCTGTGCACTCAAAAGGTGAGTGTTCATAGCCCGGTATTTTTAAATTCAAAATCACGAGAACACAGAGAAGAAAAGGGTTTCAAGGTTTTTATACTCAAGATTTATCTCTGTGGTCTCTGTGGTTTGCAGTTTTTAAATTCTACTTGATCTTCATCGGTATTCCCGACGCCGTAAAGTACACTTCATCCGCTGACTGGGCAACTTTCTGGTTCAGCATACCCGCAAAGTCGCGGAACTTTCTCGCGAGCGGATTGTCCGGCACGATGCCGAGCCCCACCTCATTCGATACAACGATACAGTCGCCGCCAAAGTCTTTTATCGCCGCAACTAATTCATCGGAGAGAGAACTCACCGCGCCATCGCCGTCCGTATGGGCCATGACATTGCTCAGCCAAAGGGTGAGGCAGTCGAGGAGCAGCACGTCATAGCGACCGGAAAGCTTCCTCAGCAACTCCGCCACCGCAAGCGGCTCTTCAAAGGTGTCCCACGCGTTACCGCGGTCTTTGCGGTGCTTCTCGATCCTCGCGGTCATCTCCTGGTCGAACGCCTGCGCCGTGGCAAGGTACGC
>JANONA010000378.1:0-2723 GCA_031420575.1 Nitrospirota bacterium
CAGTAATGTCTTAACAAGCATGGCTTTCCTTCTTCCTGTGCATGATGATCTTTAGCGAGAACCATCATACTCAGGATCGGAAAGCTTTGCTCTATTTTTCACTTACCCCATTTTATATGCTACAAATTCTGCGGAAGAGGCTTTTTATTCAAGCAGGGGAATGATTCTAACGATTGTGTAATGGACCGGAGATGCTCGTGGTAATCGTAATCACGGTTGTAGCTTTTTAATAAGTGTGCAAAGTGAGACCGGCAATCTTTTTCCAGTTCGCTCATCTACAAACCCCTCGCTAATAATTGACCAACGCCCGACTATACTTCATTATAGCCATCCGCTCCGACAGCATCATGTCGGAGCCAATAAGAATTAAATAATTTTGGATAGACTGGCGGTCTGGCAGGTGAGTCGGGGCGCTGTATGCGAAGGGTGTGGGAGAAAACCTTTACTCTTGCTTATCACGGAAAAATCAAACGATTTTTCTTATAAATTCAAAAGCATCTCCACCGAAATTAAACAAAAGGCCTACCCTTAATTTGGTTGTCTTGAGATATATAGTAGAAAGGCTGACCAACAAAACTTAAGCAACCTTCGGCATCAGGCGCTCAACAGTAATGCCGGACGCCCGCTTGCGCGTCTGCGCAAGGTCATAATTCATCTGCATCCGAAGCCATGTGTCCGCCGTACTACCGAAAGCTTTTTCAAAGCGGATCGCCATTTCCGGTGTAACGTTGCTGCGCCCGGCCACAACGTTATGAAGCTGCTGGCGCGTAATGCCGATGCCTTTAGCGGCTTCCGCGACACTTAGGCCAAGATCGTCAAGGCACTCCTTGGCGAGTTCGCCAGGATGGGCAGGATTTTTCATCTTCATGGTTTTTTCTCCTTTAATGGTAATCAATAAAATCCACGTCGAAAGCGTCTCCGTTTTCAAACCGAAAAATAATCCGCCAATTCGCACGGACAGTTACCGCGAAAAAAGCCTTTCAACTCACCCTTGAGGATATGCAGGCGGAAGGTCGGCACGTTCACGCCCTCGCTCTCCTGCGCTGCGTGAAGGGTCGAGAGAATAAGACTGATCCTATTCAACATATCCGGCGGTAATTTACTACCGTCGTCATCCTCGAAGAACCGCCGCAATCCTTTGTGTCGGAAGCTTATTATCATTTATCCATTGTAAAGTGAAAATTTACATTTTACAAGGTATTTGTTCGGACAGTTTGATGAATGATTAGAAATGTCCCCAAGTCCCTTGTCTCCTGCGTCAAATGCGCTACGCAGCGGGCGCTTTCACTACGTCCCCTTGGTAGTCTTTCAGCTATAAAGCCAAGGCTCAACTATTTTCTGTTTTCTTCGGGCCTTTTTTCTCCAAGGAAGAGAATATGCTTTTCCCCTTCTTGAGTCTTTTGCAGCTTTTGTGATTTCAACTTCTGTTTTGTAGCATCACCAACCGTGCCATAGCGGATAGCAATGGTCTTCGTGCTTGCTCCCCGTGCGGTTGTCGTTGTGGCAAAAACAGAGAGATACCCTATTTCAGCAGTAAGGCGAACCGTTACCTCAATCTCTCTCTTTTCTCCCTTCTTGACGTTCTGAAATACGACTTTCTCGTTCTTTGAGACGACCTCTACTCCTTCATAAGGCGCCATAGAGACCTCTAATTGCTCCAGGTTAGCTTGTGCCGCAAATTTGATTGTTGTAGAAACGGTGTCCCCGACTTGCATATTCTTCGGAACGCTGTATTCAATTGTAACAGGGGCAGTAGGTTTTCCCTCTGCTGCAAACGACAGGGAAACAACCGCAAGTAAAACTGAAAAAATTATTACAAGCCTTCCCAATACTTTATTCCTAAACATATATCACCTCCTGTTAGATTTTAATTGATTTTAACAGTAAATTCAGCAGTTCCACCAATACTGCCAACTTCCATCACATAGTCCCCGGCAGTAAAGGATTTCGTCATGGTTTCGGTCCCTCCGGCGCCTGCATTATTAGTTTCAGTTTTTGTCCCTTTCTCATTCAACTCAAAAAATACATTACCACCAGTGGGAACTACTTCTATAGTATGACTTCCAGCCGTTGAAATTGTAAACTTAAAAAACATTCGATTGTATAACTTGTTGCCCGGATCATCGGCGGTAATTTCGCCGTTAGTGTCCCATGTCTGCAAAGTATCCCCGTTAACGTCCGTTGTCACGACGCTTCCGTCCACCGGAACCACTGTATAGATAGGATACGAAGATGCCTCATATTCATCGCCTGAGTCGATGTTCTCGGCAGCAGCCAATGCGTCTATTTCGGCGCTGTCCGCTGGATTTGCATCTTTTAGATGCTTGAGGAAGCTGAATATTGTGGTATAGGCGGAAGTGGTCTTCAGTCCACCAACCATCACATCATAAATAGGCTTAAAGCCAAGACTTAGATTGTCATCATCAGACGAGCCGGAATCGAACAGGTCATAAAGAATTTCCTGAACAGAGGCCTCTGAGTAGAAACCATCAATGAGGTCGCCATTTGTATTAGTTTTGCTATCTAATGTTGAATCTTCGTCGAGATTCATTTCCAATCCAATTGTCGCCTGTGAAGCGCCACTTGTATCAATGTAGAGCGGATCATTAAAGACCATCCCGGCCAATGCATTTCCCCACCCTTCGCCGAAAGCAACTCTTGGATCAAGAATATCTTCGGCGCCATGGCTTCCGCCGATGCTGTCACTCCGGCCAAGTTTATCC
>JANONA010000379.1:0-4839 GCA_031420575.1 Nitrospirota bacterium
CTGATCGTGAGTCTTATGCTTTTCATGTTTATTCCTGTTTTGGGATTCGCAAAGGAACGTACCGGCGCCGTGACCGTGCAGGTGAATCTGAACGCGCCCGAAGATGCGAAGGAGGTGAGGCTCTGGATTCCCTATCCTGTATCTGATGAAAATCAGAGCATAGAGGACGTAAGCGTTACCGGCAATTTTTCGAACAGCGGCGTTTACCGGGAAGGTGAGCATGGAAACATGTCCCTTTATGCGGAATGGGACGGCGCTTCAAAAGAGCGGCTCCTTACCTATACCTTCAAGGTCAAAAGACAAGAGGCCGTCAAAAAAGATTTTCCTAAAAAAGAATTGCCGTTCTCCCGAGAGGAATTCAGCCAATATCTGAAGGCAACAAGTTTCGGGCCGACCACGGGAAATGTTAAAGATCTGGCGGAGCGGATAACAAAGGGCAAAAAGACCAATCGTGATAAGGCGCGGGCGATCTATGATTGGATTGTGAACAACATGCACCGTGATCCCACTATTAAGGGCTGCGGCTTTGGTGAAGTTGAAAAACTTATTGTATCTTTAGGCGGTAAATGCGGGGATATTCATTCAGTTTTTGTAGCGCTGTCAAGAAGCGCCGGAGTGCCGGCGAGGGAGATATTCGGACTTCGCATGGCAAAGGGAAAAGAGGGGGATATTACAAAGTCGCAACACTGTTGGGCGGAGTTTTATATGCCGGGATATGGATGGGTTCTTGTTGACCCCTCTGATGTGAGAAAGGCGATGCTCGAAAAGAAAATAACTGATCCTAAAGAAGCAAAAGACCTTGTGGAATACTTCTTCGGCGCTGTTGAAGAAAACAGGATTGCGTATCAGTCAGGAAGAGACCTCATCCTTAACCCTGCACAAAAAGGTGAAAAGCTAAATTACTTTATGTATCCCTATGCAGAGGCAGATGGAAAGATGTTAAATGAAGATCTTTTTGGATTCAATCTTGGTTACAAGATAAGTTTCAAAGAACTTTAGAAACCGGGGGGGAGGTTGGGAGGGGGATGGGTGAGCAAATTGGTGTCGCACTCACCAATGTGGCAAAGTAGAATTAAGCATGGTTTTTATTAAATTTGCACTTTGCAATTCCGGCCTGTCCCGTTTGCGAGGCTTGTTCGGGTTAGTTTTATCCGAAAACATAGACCACATTCCGGAACGGGCGCTGTGCTCCTACCGTCTTGCCTTCGATTGGAAACGGCGCTGGCCGGAGGGGTGAGGGGCCGCCTGGCGGGCCCGATCCGCTATGAGTTTTTCTTCGGACGATCTTCTGATCTCCCGGATATACATATTGTCTTCGGCCCAATCCACCGGGATTTTCTGGCCGATGAACTTCTCGATCTCTTCAAGCGAGTACACATACTCCTCGTCGGCGAGGCTGACTGCCTTGCCGGTCAAGCCGGCGCGGCCCGTGCGGCCGATGCGATGCACGTAGTCCTCGGCGTCCTGGGGGAGATCGTAGTTGATCACATGGGTCACGCTTTCGACGTGGATGCCCCGGCTCGCCACATCGGTGGCCACGAGGATGGGAAGCTTGCCTTCCTTGAATTCAGCCAGGATCCGGAGCCGTTTTTTTTGCTCGATTTCGCCGGTGAGCGCCTGTGCCTTCCAGTTGTTGCGGTTCAGACGCTCGACGACCATTTCGGCCGCGCGTCGGGTGTTCACAAAGATGATCGTGCGGTCCGGTTTTTCCTTCCTGAGGATGCCGAGCAGGAGCGGTATCTTCTCATGCTTTCCCACGTGGTACAGTACCTGCTCCACCTGCTCCACGGTGACCTTCTCGGGCGTGATCGATATCTTTTCCGGAAGGTTCATGTGCTCGTAGGCCAGTTCCATCACCCGGTAGGAGAGCGTAGCGGAGAAGAGCATGGACTGGCGCTTGGTGTAAGGCTGCATCTTCTTGAGGAGAAACCGCAGGTCGTCGATGAACCCCATGTCGAACATGCGGTCCGCCTCGTCGATGATCAGATAACGGGTCTTCTTCAGGCTGTACACATGCTGCTTGTAGTAATCGATGAGCCTGCCCGGCGTCCCGACGAGCACGTCGACGCCCTTCCTGAGGGTGTCCATCTGTTTCTGATAGTCGATACCGCCGTACACGGCGAGGAGGCGGAAGCCGGTAAATTTCCCGAGCCGCTCCGCCTCATGGTAGATCTGGTCGGCGAGCTCGCGCGTGGGCGCGATGATCAGCGCCTGGGGAGAGTCTCCGAATTCGACGGCGGGGTTCCGTACCATGCGGGAGAAGAGCGAGATGAGGAAGGCCGCGGTCTTGCCCGTGCCGGTCTGCGCTTGCGCGGCAACGTCTTCTCCGCGCAGCGCCCGCGGAATAACCGCTTCCTGTACCGGTGTGCATATGGTGAAGCCCATGTGTTCGATTCCCTGACTAACTTCATAGGGCACATCCAATTCGCTGAAGTTCATACCTCTCCGATCGCGGTTGCGGACATTTTGTCAACAAATTATTTTGCGTAGTATACCATATGTGGCGGGAAGAGAGAAGAAAAAATTACAGGAAGTCCGATTCGCTATTTTGTCCAGGTCTCTCCCGGTGGACTGATTGACAGCATGGCGCTCGCAAAAAAACAGGGCGCCGGGTGATTGAGGATATCATTCATCCCGTATCAACGCGATGAACGGCGCGGCGCGCGCAGGCGGCATAATGAAAAGGAGCGGTTGTTTAAGCGGTAGTTCCCTTCAAAAAATGAGAAGGGAGTCCGCAAAACTTATTTTTTAGACCTGTTCCGGCGAATTGCAAGGGATAAACGCGCGATGAACCGACTACAGGTAAAAATGGTTATTTAGCCTGTTAAACCATTAATTTTTGTACAGGTTTAAATTGTGTGGATACATCTGTTGATAAATTGTCTAACATTATGAAATGTAATTTCTTTAACTTTCTTGTTGACAAAACATACACTCTTGTAGTATATTTTGTCCACGAGGTGAATAAAAGGTGCTGACAAAACTCTTCTCCTCGACCAGAGCTGAGCTTTTAAGCCTGTTCTTTAATAATCCCGATGATCGCTTCTATCTAAGAGAGATAGCGCGCCACATCGGCAAAGATGCGGCGGGGATAAAGCGGGAGCTCGATAAGTTAGTTAAAATAGGTCTCATGGCATTAGAGAAACGGGGCGTCCAGAAGTACTATTTCGCGAATAAGAACTCTCCGATCTTCCCGGAGATGAAGGGGTTGATCTTTAAAACAACGGGAGTGCAGGGCGCCATGAAAACGTCGCTCTCGCGCTTGAAAGGGGTCAAGACCGCATTCATCTATGGTTCCTATGCCAAGGGGGCGGAAAAAGAAGATAGTAATATCAATCTCATGGTGATCGGCCAGGCGAATATCACTGAGCTGAACGATATGGTCATGGGCCTTGAGGATAAGCTGAAGCGGGATATTGATTACCTTGTTTTTGATGAGGAGGAATACCGGAAGCGCAAGGAGTCGAGAGACCCCTTTATCCGGGAGTTACTGAAAGGCAAAAAGATTTTCCTGGCGGGCAAGGAAGATGAATTATAACGATCTCAAGGAAATGGGCATTGTCGAGGAGCGGACCGCCGAGCTCACCGAGGTCATCGCGCTGGTGACCAGGGCGGAACGCGACCTGGCAACGAGTAAGCTCTTATACGATAAAGATGAAGAGTGGGCCTTTGCGGCAGCGTACCAGGCGATGGCCCGTTCAGGAAAGTCGCTCATCCTGTCCGAGGGGTTCAGGCCCAGGGGGGTCCGGGGCAGGGATGCTCATAAGACCGTGGTGACCGTGGCGGGTGTTATCCTCGGCGAACACTATAAAAGCCTCATCAACAAATTCGATCGGATGCGAAGGAAGTACCAGAGTTTTGTGGAGGATGCCGACAGGATCATATCCCGGTACGAGGCGGGGCAGGCGATCAAGGACGCAGAGGAGTTCATCGCCCTGGTGAATGGACGTATCCGGGAGAAGTATTCGCAGTTGTCACTGCTGAACGATGTTCCTCAGCTTGTTTCAAGATAAGGCCGCTTGGACTATAAATGCGGTATGCCGAAAGGGGGTGGACAACTAATGGCAGCCAAGAAGAAAGCAGCGAAGAAGAAAGCAACCAAGAAAGCAGCGAAGAAGAAGTAGCTTTTTATTGAAGTCCCTGGAAAGGGACCGCCGGGGGTGTAAAAGCCCCCGGCGTATTTTATCGGCAGCGACCGATGCGTTCCTTCATGAACGGATTCATAACTATTATCGGTAAGAATCGATTCCATCAATGAAAGGGGGTGAAGAATCCATGGCGACGAAGAAGGCTCCCGCAAAGAAGGCGAAGAAGACCACCACCAAAAAGAAATAATGTGATATGATGGATGATGATCCATATCGAATGATTGAATCTTTACCACGAAGATGGTTTTCGTGGTTTTGTTTTTCCATAAACACCAGGGCGCGCCCTTTCGTTTTTTTCAGGTCCAGGACGGGCGCCGCGGTTGGAGACGGCCGTATCCATGCGTAAACGGAACTACATAAAGACCGACCGGAGCTCCCGGAGAGCCAGTTGGAAAAAGCTGTTCGTTGCGGCCGGCATCCTTCTCTCCCTCTACCTTTCCGCGACTTTCATATTCGGCGAGATGGGACTGGTAAAATACTACCGGATGAAGGAGCACTATACCGCCCTCACGGAAGGGATCGCCAGGCTCAAGCAGGACAACGTCAGGCTCAGGAAGGATGTCTCCTCTCTCACGAACGACGCCGCCTATCTCGAACGAGTAGCCCGCGATAAACTGGGGCTTGCGCGTCCGGGAGAGATAGTGTACTATTACGAGGATACGATGATGCAAACGGTAAATCCCAAATAACA
>JANONA010000380.1:0-2011 GCA_031420575.1 Nitrospirota bacterium
TTTAGGCGTGTTGCAGCGTCAAGACCCGCACTTCTTTCGCAAGACGTACATCCAGTTTATCTTTTTCCACGTCAAGGTCATAGCGCGATTGAAGATTGAGCCAGAACCTTTCCGAAAGACCGAAATATCGGGAGAGTCTCAGCGCGGTATCTGCTGTAATTGAGCGCTTGCCCTGAACAATTTCATTGATGCGGCGAGGCGATACGCTGATATCCTTGGAAAGCTTGTATTGACTGATCCCCATAGGTTCTAAAAAATCTTCAAGCAGTATTTCTCCGGGATGAATGGGTGGTATCTTTTTCGTTTTCATAATTCGCTCCTAATGGTAGTCGGTTATCTCAACATCGTAGGCATCTCCTTGATGCCATCGAAAACATATTCTCCATTGATCGTTGATGCGTATGCTATGTTGCGTATGACGGTTTCCAGAAAGCTTCTCCAGCCGATTGCCGGGCGGGACCTTCAAGTCTTCAAGGCGATCCGCGGCTTCCAGATGCATCAGTTTTTTCAAGGCGGCACGGCGAATTTCTGACGGACATTTCGATGAATACTGCCTGTTAAACAGCTTTTCGGTCTCTTTGCCATGAAAGCTTTTTATCATCGTTAATGATAACGCATAGCGTTAATAGTGTCAAGCGTTATTATGTTTCAGGATGGACGTAAAAAGAAGAGGAGCGCGGCCTTTTTTCAAATCCGCGAACAGCCGATCGGTTTCGTACTCTGCGTATGACTCGGAAACCCTGCCCTCCTTTATATCCTCCTCCGCGGCCAGTTCCATCTTTTTCCATTTCGGCGCGTAAAAGTACGCCTGGGTAGGGTCGATCAGGGACAAGGTTTCCTTATGTTGTAAATTACCGGTAACTGCGCAGGACTATCATGAACCATATGTCCGCGTCGCGGTTACACGGTTAAGAACTGTATTCACCGCTCCACAATGCTTCCAGAAATTCCCTGATGGGAAGAACCACCATACCCTCCACTTTTCGCATGCGCGGCTCGAGACAGACGCAAAGACAGCGCTTCAGTTTCTTTTCCTCGGCGAGGGCCCGCAGCGATTTAAGGTCGTACGGCGATACGTTTTCCTTGGCCTTGACTTCAATGGCCGTGTGGTCGCCGATGATGAAGTCCGCTTCAAACCCGGTGGTTGATCGCCAGTAACTCAGCGTCTCGCCGGACACGTAGTCACGGTAACTCATAAGTTCGTGCATGAGATAGGTCTCGAATGCTTCGCCGAATTCCGGCGTACCGGGCCGGAATATCCTGCCCTGGAGCGCCGCAACCACGCCTACGTCGAAGAAGTAGTATTTCGAGGAAGCGAGGGGTTTTCTTTTTGTCGTTTTTCTCCAGGGGGGAAGCTCGTGCAGCACGAGCGTGTCCTTCAGTATTTCGAAATACTCGTAGACTGTCGTACGCGCGACCTGGGCGTCATTGGCCAGATTGGTGAAGTTTACAATGGTCCCGTTGCAGAGCGCGGCTACTTTCAGAAAGCGGCTGAAGGCGGGAACATTGCGCGTGCCCCTTCGGCCACAATTTCCTGCTGCAGATACATGCCTGCGTACGCCTGAAGGTCGGCGCGCGGGTCGTCCGAGAAATAGACAGATGGGAGCAGACCCCGTTCCAGCGCGCGGTTGAGGTCGAACTGATTGCCCAGCTCCTTCGAGGTAAGCGGATGAAGATATTTGGTCCGGGCGCGACCGCCGAGCAGATTGACGCCTCCGCGCCGGAGTTTTCTGGCGTTCGAGCCTGTAAGCAGGAACCGCGTGCCCCGGGTTTCTATAAGGCGATGCACTTCGTTCAGGAGGTCCGGCAACCGCTGGATCTCGTCTATCACCACAAGGTGATCCCGCGGGCCGAGCTCCTGGGCAAGGCGTCCGGGGTTCTGGCTGAGCGCGAGATACAACGAGGTGTCGAGAAGGTCATACACGCGGACATTCGTCAGCGAATGCCGGATCAAGGACGATTTGCCGGTCTGGCGCGGTCCTAAAAGGAAATGAGATCGCTTCGCAAGGAG